>CALFYN010001162.1 GCA_937952345.1 uncultured Acidobacteriota bacterium | reverse complement strand
GCTGCAAGCGGTAGCCCTCCCTCATCCGCTCCGTCTCGTGCTGGAAGAGAGCGTCCTTCACAGCCTTCCGGATGAACTCTGCCCGCTTGCGCTTGGCCGCTGGAGCAATGCGGTCGATGGCCGCCAATGTCGCCTCATCGATGTGAATCAATATTTGTGGCATATACGGCTACTTACATACTCTATACATATAGAGCATAGGATCGGCACCGGCGGTAGAACCCCAAGACCGCCGCGGCGGCCAGTAAGATGGGACCGCAGGCCACGACGTCAGTGAAAATGCGATGAAAAGTGATGAATGGCGGAGGATGTGTCTACGGCTCCGACCGATTCAAAGGATAACATGCAGGCTGCGGGGGAGGATTGGCATGTTGTTGATAAATAGGCAATTGAGCCGTGTGAATGATCAGGCAGCGGGCTTTGTGCCGGGCTTTGCCGGCGGCCGGATCAAGACTTCCGCCGGGATACCCTGGTCCGGCTGCCGATCACCCCGATCAATGCGCTCGGACCCAAGCCTTGCTGCTCCAGGCGGAACCGGATGGCTGCAACCGGTTCAGGCGGCTGAGCAGGGAAGCGGGTTCGCTCGTAGGCCTCTACCAGGGTTGCTGGAACCTCAAGACGGTCAGCGGCCGGTGTGCCTTCACGCGCATCCCACAACCGTTCGATCTCCCTTAACGCCGTGTCAAGATCCGCGTCGTTTCGTATAGGTTTGATCGCCATACTGAACCCTCCCGGCATTGATCGTATCGTAATCTTTGTGGGACCCGAGCCACTTGATGAAGACGATTCCACGCCGGTCGTTGTCACCGAACTCCGGCCGCGTTCTTGACGAAGATCGTGCCGGTGCTATCGGGCTTGACCGAGTATGTCCCCGTCAAGTTCTGGGCGATATGGCCGTCGATGGGGCCTCCGATGAGCCAATGCGAGTATTCCATATTCCCCTCGCCATCGAATTTGATCGTGCCAGTTGCCGCGGCTGGAAATGGGGAGTAGTGGAATTGTACGGAGTAGGTTCCTTTCACGGTCCCACCGGCCGGGCGGCCGAATCCGCTACCAACGGCGCGCGGCCTGGCGCGGAGCATGAGATTCACTTGTCCCGTTGGGGTCACGTTCCCATCAACCTGACCGCTCGTATTCTCCATGAACGTTTGGCCGCAAACGGTCGCGGTCATCGAGGCGAAGAAATTCCCCGCCGCCACGTTCGGTTGGTCAGGAGGTACGAGTTGCAATGCGACGGTGAGTGCGCCGACCTCGGCTGTCCAGGTTCCACTGGTTCCGTCACTGCACATAGGGATTGTGCCGTTCGCCGAGGCGGCGGTGCTAAGGGAAAATACCGCAACACGAGCTTGCGGGCCCGATGTGCGAGTCAGAGTGACAGGCACGGTCATCTGGGCGCCCCTAGCCACCAAGGATTGCAAACCAGTAGGCTTGGCGCACCGTCCTTGCAGGCCTTGGTGGGACGCCTGATGGGTCGGGCTCCGATCGAGGAATCCGGCGTTCGAACAGCGGCAGATACGACCCAGGCGACAGTGCGATCAGGATCTCATCCTCTTCCGTAGACGTTTCGTAGTAAGCCGCCAACCGGTTCCGCAGACGGGTGAATTCCACTCGCACCAGCGAGTCAATGCGTGGATCGAAGGATTTATCCCGCCCGAATACTTCCACCGCAATCGGGTATTCCTTCAACTGCTCCAGGCGACCGTCCATGGCACAATCGACAAGGTAGGAAAGCAGTTGGCAAGAACGGTTGGCTCGGGCAAACGCACGGGAGGCAAGAATGCGCGCGAGTTGAGCACGGATTTCGGGCGCCTGGAAATCCTGGCTTGCGCTGGACATGAGAGTTTCTAGATTACAACCACGCCCAGCGCGGAGAACAGAAGAAATTGATGCGCCACGCATCGTTTCGGGATGGGATGGATGGATGAAAAGTCATGAAATGTGATGAATGGCGGCCGGGCTGCGTGGGCGCTCTCCGGATGGCGAAAGCTGCCCGCCGACTCAAAGCATACCATGCTGGGTGCGTACCGGAGCTATATCTGGTTGATAAATATATGTTTAAATCGTGTGACTCCCTCGAGATCCGTTAGTTGCCGCCAACCGAAAGCTACACCAAACGATCGTTTCACCTCGATTCAGCGCGCGGGCTTGCAGCCGGCACCTCCGGCGTGAGGGGCCTGCGACCTTTTAGCTGCTCGTTGCATCCTTGATATTTTGGTAAGAGGAGCTCCGTTATCCCCACTCAGGCCGAATTTCGCATCCAGGGCATGGACTGTGCCGAAGAAGTGGCGCTGCTGCGCCGTGAGTTGAACGATCTGCCCGGCATTGTCGATCTGCGGTTTGATGTGATGAAGGCCAAGATGGTGGTGGACTTCGATCCGAAGAAGACCACGGCGGGCAACATCACGGCGGCGGTGGCGCGGACGGGGATGAAGTGCCATCCGTTCCGCGACCAGGCGCAGCATGAGCCATGGTGGCATAAGCACGGACGTACGATTCTGACGGCGGTGAGCGGGCTGGCGGTGCTGGCGGGTGCGATCGCGGAGTCCGGATCGGCTTCCGATTTTGTGCGTGCGCTGCTGGTGCATGAGCACGAGCACGAGGCGTTTTCGCCGGTTGCCATCGG
>CALFYN010001161.1 GCA_937952345.1 uncultured Acidobacteriota bacterium | reverse complement strand
AGACTAGGGAACATTTCGGGTCTTAGTTCCGTCGTTCGAATTCGAGTGCCCCGTTACAGCTTTGGAGAATTTCCAGTGAACCAGCAGATTGCCTTATTTGCCGTTTGGATGTTGTTATGCGCCCCGTTTCTGCCCGCGCAGACGGGCACGCCGCAACCCGAGGAGCGCCCCACGGAGACGCCGGGTTGGGGAATGAGCGGAGTGCGCGGATGGCTGGAGCGCTATAAGCCGCAGGGGGTGGATCCGATCAACCTGCGCAATTCCGGACGGCTGGACATGCTGGTGCGCGCCGGGCGATTGTATCTGTCGTTACAGGACGCCATTGCGCTGGCGCTCGAAAACAACCTGGATATTGAAGTGCAGCGCTACGGGCCGCGGTTGGCGGACACGGAACTGCTGCGCGCGCGGGCGGGCGGCTTTATCCGCGGTATTCCCACCACGCTGAACACGACGACGACGAACGTGGCCAACCAGGTATCGGGGTTGGGCGGGCTGGGCTCGAACGTCGGGCGCGGGGGCACGGGCGGAGGCGGCACGGATACGCAGTCTGCCGGCGGCTTCGTCTTCCAGCAGACGGGTACCACAATTCCGATTCTCGACCCGGTGGTGAGTATGGGCTACGGGTTCTTCCACCGCACAACGATCAACTCGAACTCTTTCGCCACGGGCGTGCCGGCGTTTGCCGTGCGCAACAATTCGCCGTATTTCAGCTTCCAGAAGGGCTTCCTCTATGGAACGAACATCTCGCTCGATATGAACACGAGCTATGTGCGGAGCACGGTGCCGCGCGCCGAAATCAACCCCTATTACACGGGCAATTTGGGATTCACGGTGAGCCAGAACCTGCTGCGCGGATTCGGAATGGCGGTGAACAACCGTAATATTCGGATCGCGAAGAATGAAATTACGGTGAGCGATCTGGTATTCCAGCAGCAGGTGATCACGACGATTTCGAGCATCATCAATATCTATTGGGATCTGGTGAGCTTCAACGAAGACGCGAAGGTGAAGAAGCAGGCCCTGGCGCTGGCCGAGAAGCTGCTGAGCGACAACAAGAAGCAGGTGGAGATCGGGACGCTGGCGCCGATTGAGATTGTGCGCGCCGAAGCCGAGGTGGCGCGCAACCAGCAGGACCTGACGGTTTCCGAGACGCGCGTGCTGCAGCAGGAGACGGTGTTGAAGAACGCACTGAGCCGCACGGGTGTGTCGAACCCGCTCATCTCGGATGTGCATATCGTGCCGACCGATTCCATCCGCATCCCGGACACCGAGCCGGTGCGGCCGATCCAGGACATGGTGAACACGGCCATCGAACGGCGCCCGGACATGCAGCAGATCCGGCTGAGCATCGAGTCCTCGAAGATCGGGCTGGAAGGAACGAGATCGCAGTTGAAGCCGAGCCTCGATCTGGTGGCGTCGATGCGCAACAACGGATTGTCGGGCACGCCGCAGTTGATTTCAGTGCCCGGAGTGCCGGGGCTGGTGCAGCAGGCGAATCCGTTTTTCGTGGGCGGATATCCGGGCGTGCTGGGGCAGATTTTCCGGCGCAACTTCCCTGACTACAACGTGCAGTTCCAATTGAATATTCCGATCCACAACCGGCAGGCGCGGGCCGATTATGCGAACGACTTGCTGCGGCTGCGGCAACAGGAGTTGCGGCAACAGGCGACGATCAACAACGTGCGCGTGGAGGTGCAGAACGCGCTGATCGGATTGCAGCAGGCGCGGGCTGGATACCAATCGGCGATGAAGGCGCGCATCTTCGCCGAGCAGACGCTGGATGCCGAGCAGAAGAAGTACGCGCTGGGCGCATCGACCATCTTCCTGGTGATTCAGGCGCAGCGCGATCTGGCGGTGGCACAGGCGGCGGAGGTGAATGCGCTCAGTTCGTACAGCAGGGCGCGGGTTTCACTGGATCAATCGCTCGGCATGACGCTGGATGTGAACAACGTGTCGATTGATGAAGCGCGCAAGGGTTCGGTGTCGAAGCCGCCGAGCACGGTGCCGATGGGGAATCAGCCGTAGGGCTCGAGTCCTCTAGTAGATCACTCTCTTTTCAATGCTTTTCAGGGTTCTTCAGAACTTTTCAAGGTTATTCCGGACTTAAGAATTGGCTTCCGGACCAAATCCACGATAGTCTTGCAAACATGACCCACTGGCTCGTCCTGGGGCTATAGGGAAGCGCCTATCCGCGCGAGCGGAATGCCCCTTCCTTCCAGTTTTGACATGAGGACCGGGTCAGTGTGGAGGAACCCGATGTGCTTTTTTCCGGTGCGCATATCTTTGGCCCTATGGTGGATGGCACTCTGCGGCGCCATGGCTACGGCCCAATCCACCGTAGGAACCAGTTTGCGAGTCCTCAGCGACCCGGGAGTGGTAGTTTCCACGGAGGCCACAGAAACAGTAGTCTTCCAGGTGCTGCGCGGCGGCGAGCCCGCGGAGGGAGTTACGGTGACACTGTCGGCTCCAGTCCAAGGGGCTTCGGGCCGGTTTCCCTAATCAGAGATGGCAACC
>CALFYN010001160.1 GCA_937952345.1 uncultured Acidobacteriota bacterium | reverse complement strand
CGTCGCCTGGATTTCAGACCCACCCTTCCTCTGGACGGGTACGGCCTTACTTGCAACGTCTACAATGGCCATGATTCTATGGCCATTCTCACCTTCCAGCATACAGTCTCGGGCTATTACTCTTATATGTCTGGGATTATTAGCTGGATTACATGGTGCATCCTATGGCGCTTACAAAGACTCGCCGCATGAATCGTTTCTGGCGAGGCGCTTTGTACGGGAGCTGGCCATCGCCTTTCTGATCGCACTGGCACTGGTGTCGGTGCAGCGCACCACAGCGCAGTGCTTGTTTATCTTCTTTGTTACTACATTTGCCGCGACGCGGATTCTAACGGAATTCTGGAAACTTTTTGTGAGGACGGAGCCGCAGCAGGATTATCGGATTCCCACACAGTTTCACTGGGTGAGAAGCGTGGTGCATGCGTCATGGATCCGGCTGTTGGTGGGGATGGGATTCCTGGGATCCGTTTATGGCTTGTACTGCCTGTTTACGCTTCTGCCGGATGAACTGCCCAATGTAGCGAGAGGAATTATCGTTGGGGCCGGGTTTGGAACGGCGGAGGCGATTGCCGGGGCGTATAAGGACGGATGCATTGAAGGGTTTTCGTTTCGGAAGTTCCTGAAGAGTCCGGTGTTCTGTTCCATCGGCGGCGTACTGGCCTCCTGGCATACGGACACTCTGATTTTCGTGATGCTGGCGGCATACGGGTCGAGCCGGATGTTCCTGGAATTGTTCTTTAAGATTCTTCGCCCCGGTTATGCGCCAGGCAAGTTCCGCTCCATGACGGGAAGCTTCGGGGAATGGAGAAAGCAGCGGAAGTATTTCCTGTTGCCGTATGGTGTCACATGGCTATTGTGGCTCGGGTTGTTATCGCATTAATGCGCCGAACGGGGAGCGCTGGAGGAGCCGTGCTTTTGGCGCTGGGACCGGCGGCATTCGCGGAAACACTGGGGCCCTGCCCGGAAATGCCGCGGGTGGAGCGCCACTATATTTTGTCGGCGAGAGTGCGGCCGCTGCTGTTCTGGATCCGCCGGGACAATGTCGGGGCCGGGCAGATTACATGGACCAATGAGGCGGATGGGAGGTTGGGGTTGGAACTGCTGATCGGATCCGATCCGGAGCGGGTGCCGATGGGAATTAACCGCTGGGGATACATTGGAGAGTTTCGGGATGGGGACGTAGTGAACGTAGTCGGCGTGATGACGCAATCCGATGAGGGGACGATCGAGGAGGCGAGGCGGAAAGAGGAGAATCGCGAGAAGCAGGGAAATTCGTATCGCGCGTTACGCACAAGAATACGGAACGGGGTCTCCTCCACGGAGATTTTCTACACACAGTTTCCGGGATCGGTGACGTACCGGGCACTGGGCCAGGTGAGGGAGAAGATTGACGGCGGGGCGGGGCGGTTGCGCGATGCCGCGGTGCCGGAGAATGCGGAGCATGGTTTCCTGCAGGCGGTGGCATCGCTTGTTAGAGAGAGTGTGGTTGTCTATCGATCGCACGGGTTGCCGGTTCACCCACTGGGCCGCGTGTACGTTTATGCCAGCATGGTGTATCAGGTCACCATCCAGTCGTCGAAGGTGAATCCGCGGTTCCTGCTGGATGGTATTCCGCACAATATCCTGGAGAGCGATTTCGAGGTAAGGAACCGGGCAACTGGAAGAACGAGTCGGTTTCGCATGTGGTACGGCACGGGTCATCCCGTCGGCGAAACACCGGTGCGCGTGGTGTTTCGTCCCCATTGGTGGCTGGAGGCAGAACTGAATCTGCAGGGCTGGAGCGCGTGCGGACCGGCAGAATGAAGAAGGCACAGGGATGGAACCGTGGCAGGATGCGACGGCGCTGCAGATCTACGCGTGGTGTTACCTGCTGCTGGTGGGAAGCGCACTGTTTCCGTGGATGAACAGCGAGGTGATCATGCTCTCGCTGTCGGTGTTGATCCCCTCGCCGGTTGGGCAGGCCGTTCTTGTGGCATGCGGAACCGCAGGGCAGATGACCGGCAACAGCACGCTGTACTGGGCCGGGCGAGGGGTGGTCCGGTTCCCACGGATGGAGCGGAAGATGGAATCGTGGCGGCAGAAATTGCGCCATCGCCAACTGGGTGGGATGACTGTGCTGTTGCTGAGTTCTGCCGTAGGAATTCCGCCGCTTTATCCCATGTCGGTGCTTGCGGGCAGCCTGCGAATACACTTTGCAAGCTTCGTCGTCATTGGAACCTGCGGCCGGTTCCTGCGCTACGCGGCGCTGGTGTTCGGCTCGCGGTTGCTATGGCCGCTGTTCCGTTGAATCTCTATTGAAGCAGGAGCACGGTACAAACCGTGACGGCGGCGAAGTAGGAGACGGCGAAGATGGGACGGCGCGCCATCCATTGCGGATGGAGCACGGGCTTTCCTTCGAAAATTCCCCGCACTTTGCGCATCACGAAGGTTTTGTAGCATTCCACCAACACACGTTCGCTTCCGATGGTGGACAGCAGCACGAGTAGTGGCGTTTGGGTGAAGTGCACCATCAGCATTCCGGTGAGCGCGCCGACAACGGGGCTGCGGGCGAACTTCAGGGGAAGGAAGCCTTCAAATTGGGAATCTTTGAGTGCGCCTCCCGCTGCCACCAGTAATCCGCCACAGATACCAATGACCGCGCCGGGCAGCAGAAGGCCGTCCCAGTTCGCCGTCATCCACTCGAAGCGCCGGCTGAGCCAGCGGAGGAGCCAAATGGATCCCGCCACATAGCCGATGCCGGCCAGCACCTTGACGGGGTAAATATGTGCGGGAATGTGGATGCGATGGAGTAGTTTGTAGAATTCGGCATGCTCGCTGCGGCGGAAGAAGCCTTTGTAGCCTTCGCCGATCATGCGCTCCATGGTGACGATGGATAGCGCGAACACGCCCAGGTTGTCGATGACGAGAAGGCCTCGGGAGGCAGCCGTGTAGAGTAGGGCGGCGGACACGATTCCGACGCCGATGCTACGCAGAAATTTCGCTGTGGAGAAGCCTTCCCAGGGGGGATCTTTGAAGCCTTGCCAACTGGACACGATCAAGCCGGCTACGGCTCCGATGAGCAGGTAAGGCAGCATGGCACACCACCTCTCACCCTATTGGACGCACGCGGAACACCATTACGTTGCCGGTATACTAGTGAGAAGCACAACTTCCACAAACAACATGCATTGGGCCGAACGAGTCGCTGACTCCCTTATCCAAAAATTCCCCGACACCGAAGAATTTCACTGCGCATCGGGCACGACGCCGTCGGGGCCCGTACATTGCGGGAACCTGCGGGACATTCTCACTAACTGGTTTGTCGCGCGCTGTCTGCTGGAACGCGGCAAGCGCGTGAAGCTGCTGCAGAGCTGGGATAACTACGACCGCTTCCGCAAGGTGCCGAAGAATATTCCGGAAAGCTACAGCCAGCACCTGGGCAAGCCGCTGGTGGACATTCCCGATCCGTTCGGCGAATACTCCTCTTATGCGGCGCGCTACGAGAAGATTTTCGAAGCTTCGCTCGCCAAGCTGGGCATCGACATTACGTATCGCTATCAGGCCGAGATGTACCGTTCGCGGCAGTACAACTACGGCATCGTGGAGGCCATTCAGAAGCGGCGCGAGATCTACGACATCATTTCGAGCTTCCGCACGCAGAAGGGCACCGAGGAAGAACGCGAGCGCTATTTTCCGGTGGAAGTGTACTGCCCGGTGTGCAAGCGCGACACGACGCAACTGCTCGATTTCAACGAATCAACGATGGTGTTCGCCTATCGCTGCAAGTGCGGGCATGAGGGCGCGGGCACGGCGGAAACAGCGGAAAATCTGAAGCTGCCGTGGAAGATCGACTGGCCGATGCGCTGGCGGCACGAGAACATCGCCTTTGAGCCGGGCGGCAAGGATCACGGCACGGCGGGCGGCAGCTATGAAGTGTCGAGCCGCATTTCACGCGAGATCTTTAACAGCGAGCCGCCGGTGTTCCAGGTCTACGAATTCGTGGGCATCAAGGGACTGGCCGGAAAGATGAGCAGCTCGGCGGGTACGGTGATATCGCTCGACGATGCGCTGGAGATTTATCAGCCCGAAGTGCTGCTGTGGGTGTTCTCGCGGATGGCGCCGAACCGGGCGTTTGATCTGGTGGTGGACCGGCAGATTTTCCAGGTGTACGACGAGTTCGACCGGGCGATGCAATCGACGGATCTGGAAGACGCCGATCACAAGGCCGTGGAACTGGCCAAGGTGGATGGGCGCACGGTGCATGCGGTACCGTTCCGGCAGTTGGCGAGTTTTTCAGGAATTGTGCGCGGGAATCAACAGGCGCTGGCGGATATTTTCCTCAGGCTGGGGACTCCCTATCCGCAGGAGGAATTTGCCGAGCGGCTGGATAAAGCGGCGCACTGGCTGAAGACGTACGCTCCGGAAGAGGACGTGCGGCTGGTGGACGGGGTGCGGGCGGAGTATGCGGCGGCGATGCCGGCCGATCGGAAGAGCTGGATTGTGGCGCTGGCCGGATGGATTGCCACGGCGGAGATTACGCTGGAATCGGCGAACGAACGGCTGTATGCGATTCCCAGCGAGTTGTCGCCGGAAGGCAACGCCAAGGAGATGCAGAAGGCGTTCTTCACGGATATTTACCAGTTGCTGTTTGCGCGCAAGAGCGGGCCGCGGCTGGCGACGTTCTTAGCCGCGGTCCCGAAAGAAGATTATCTCCACCTGCTGGCTATTTCTTAGCGAGCGAGCGCTGCAGGTTGCTTTTGTGCCGGCTGTAGCCGAAGTAGATTGCGAAACCAAGCGCCATCCAGATGAAAAGCCGCAACCAGTTTTCGAGGCCGAGTCCGGCCATCAGCCCGAGGTTTGCGAGGATACCGAGAATCGGCACCAGGGGTACCAGCGGGGTGCGGAACGGGCGCGGCAGATCAGGGTGTGTCTTGCGCATCACAAGGATGCCAATGGATACGAGCACGAAGGCGAACAGCGTGCCGATGGACGTCATCTCACCGACGATTTGAATGGGAGCGAAGGCGGCGAAGGCGCCCACGAAGGCCATGAACATCAGGTTGCTGCGCCAGGGAGTGCGGAACTTGGGGTGGATGTCGCTGAAGAGCTTGGGCAGCAGGCCGTCGCGTGACATCGAATAGAAGACGCGGCTCTGGCCGAGCAGCATGACGAGGATCACTGAGGTGTAGCCGGCGATGATGGCGAGCTTGATGGCCGTCTTCAGCCATTGGTAGGGTGTGCGGTCGATGGCGACGGCAACAGGGGCGGCGGAATCCAGTTCCTTGTAGGGCACGATGCCGGTGAGCACGTGGGCGAACAGCACATAGAGCAGGGTGCAGACGACGAGCGAGCCGATGATGCCGATGGGCATGTCGCGTTGCGGGCGTTTGGCTTCCTGGGCGGCTGTGGATACGGCGTCGAATCCGATGAAGGCGAAGAAGACCACGCCTGCCGCGCGGAGCACGCCGCTGTAGCCGAAGTGTCCGGATTGGCCGGTGTTTTCGGGGATATAGGGGACGTAGTTGGCTTGATTGATGTAGCCCCATCCGAAGAGGATGAAGATCACCACGACTGTTACCTTCATCACCACGATGACGGCATTGACGCGGGCCGATTCCTGGATGCCGATGATCAGCACGCTGGAGACGGCGATGACAACAAGGATGGCGGGGATGTTGATCACCCCGTGTAACACCTGGCCGTCGGCGAGAGTGGTTTTCGTGAAGGGGGAGTTGACGAATTGCCAGGGAAGGATAATGCCGAAGTCTTTGAGGAGGGAGTCCACATAGCTGGACCAACTGACGGCGACAGTGGCTGCGCCGACGGCGTATTCGAGCACCAGATCCCAGCCGATGACCCAGGCGAGCAGTTCGCCCATGGTGGCGTAGGAGTAGGTGTAGGCGCTGCCGGCGATGGGGATCATGGTGGAAAACTCGCTGTAGCAGAGCCCGGCGAACGCGCAACCGAAGGCAGCGAGCATGAAGGAGAGAGTCACGGCCGGTCCGGCGTGATGCGAGGCGGCGATGCCGGTGAGAGAGAACAGGCCGGCTCCGATGATGGCTCCGATCCCGAGGGCAACCAGTTGCACGGGACCGAGCGTGCGTTTGAGCCCGTGCTCTCCTTCGCTCTCGGCACGGATCTGCTCCACAGATTTTGTGGCGAAAAGACTCATTCCGACTCCTCCAGCATCCTTGTGGAATAAACGAACAATGGTACCAGCTTTGGGTGTGGGGACGGATTCAGACGCGGGTGCTCTCTAAATCGCGCTACTATCGGAAGAAGATTTTCGGAGGCGATACTGTGGTTCCATCGCTGGGCATCGATCCGTTGTTGCATCTGGAAAAGCTGGAGAAGGTAACGCTTGAGTTCACCACGCGCTGTAATCTGAAGTGCACCTACTGCGCGGTCAGCCGTCCGTGGCATGAGAAGGAAGACCTTGATCTGGAGGTGTTTCCGTCGCTGCTTGAGGAGTTCCGGACGCTGGGGGTGAAGAGGGTTCAAATCTCCGGCGGTGGGGAAACCACAATTGTGAAGAATTGGGACGATTATCTATTCCAATTCATCGAGAGCGGGATTGAGGTATCCATCATCACCAATCTTGCCAAGCCGCTGACCGAGCGCGCGGTGCGGGCGCTTTCGCTGTGCACGGAAATCAATACGAGTTGCGATACGGTGGATGCGGCGTTGTATGCCGCCATCCGCAAGGGCGGCGATTTCGCCACGTTTCTGCACAACATCGCACGCATCCGTGCGGTGTGTCTGAAGGAGGGACGGCGGATTCCGTATCTGATCTGGAACGCCGTGGCGACGGATAAAACCATCGGGATGACGGACCAGTGGGTGGCGATGGGGATTGCCGTGGGCATTGATCATTTTCAGATTTCGGAATTGTCGAAGCTGGATGATCTGCCGGACGGGTTTGCGGTGGATTCGGTGGGCACGCTGCCGCCGGACAAACTGGCCGCGGCGCGCGAGTCGGTGGAACGGGGTAGAGAAATGGCGAAGGCGGCGGGCAAGTGGTTTGCGCTGCTGCCGACGGTGGAAAGCGCGCTGCAGGGCAGCGGCGTGGTGATGCGGATTCGCACGGTGGTGACGGAGCAGGAAGGGAGCAAGCCGGTGCTGAGCAAGGCGCTGACGGTGCTGGAACCGGCTCCGGGGGCGGCTTCGGCTGAGCCGGCTTCGGCGCAGGGCAAGACGAAAAATTGTGTCATGCCGTGGACGGAGGCGTATTTGTACGCGTCGCACCAGTTGGGGCCGTGTTGTATGTATCGGGATGAGAAGCCGGTGCCGGCCGGAAAATTTGCTGAGGCGTTGAATACGCCGAATTTGATCGCCATGCGGAATGGATTGCTGACGGGGAAGCTGGTGTATCCGTGCACGATTTGTGCGATGTTCCCGGAGGTAGAGGTGGAGGAATTGCAACGGCGGGTGAAGGACCGGTTGGCGGGCAAGATATTTTGAGGGTTGTGGGGGATGGGTGCGTGGGTCGCGAAAGCCTGCTCTGATGCGCGGACGGCAAAGAAGGGCAGAGACTCGCTCTTCCCAGATTCCCCTCCGGATGCTACACTGCCAGTGCAAGAGCATTAACCCTACGCCCATGACGATCACCCTCACCAACGAGATGCGCAGTATCCTGCCGCCGAGTGTCCGGCGGAAGGTTGGCTTTCGCGCTGGCGACCAGGTAGAGATCAAGGCCAGTGGCGGCATCGTTACGATCATTCCGAAATTGCCACCGGCCGATGATGAGTACACGCCCGAGCAACGCAAGATCATTGACGCTCAGATCGCTGAAGGTCTGGATGATCTCCGCAAAGGTCGAGTTTCCCGGCGGTTTGATACGGTTGACAAAATGCTGGCCTCATTAAAGTCCGGCAAGAAGACCGCCCGCCGACAGAAAACTCGACCACGATGACGTGGCAACACACGGATCGTTCCAAAGAGGATTACAATTACGCGCCCTTAGCCGTGCAGAAAGCCTTTGACAAGCAGGCCCGCTTGCTGTCCTCCAACCTGCGACACCCCTCTGTCCGTGCAAAGAAGATCGATGAAACCCGCGACATCTGTCAGGGCCGAGTGAACCAGGCCTGGAGATTCTTCTTTAAGATCGTGGACGACACTTACGTCATCCTTCGCATCGTTCCTCATCCCAAGTAGCCAATGAAGAAACCGAAATCCACCCGGCGCAAGTCACGTCCGGGGGCGGCCGCGGCTGAACCGGCTGCGACGCAGGGTAAGACGAAGAGGCGCTGAATACGCCGAATTCGACGCCATATTTTTGAGGGTGACGACAGGCGTACCTTTAACGATGTCGTCGGCCAACTCGATGGCGAAACAATCAGCCTACTGCATCGGCGCCGGACTCGCCGCGAAGGGACGCGATCATAGCGCTCGCATCGAGGACAAAGATCACGATCTGGATTCCAGGGCGAGATCTTCCCTTTTCCGGCTCATGAACGACTCACTCGATGTGGGAACCTTGCGGTACTTGCCTTTGATCGCTTGGACGAGTTCCCTGCGGCTGGCGGAGATCGGCGTGCGGGAGGTTTCGAAGGTGGCCAATGCCTCCATTAGTTCCCTACGCTGCTCGGTAGTCAAGCTGCGAACGGCCTCCACGATAGATTGAACTTGCTCCGACATGGCGACGCCCTCGCCACCATCATACCAGTGGATGCGACGCAAGAACCCAATGCTTGCAGCGTCTCTGATGCTTCACCCCTTCACATCAACCCGCTGCTGCGGTGCAGCACTTACCTGGGCCGACACCGTATCCCACAACCGTTGTTCCTGTTTGAGCGAAGCGATCTCGGTTGACAGCAGGTGTTTGGCGAGGATCAACTGGCGCATGGCGGCAACGCCTGCCTCGCGGGAGCGGCGCAGGGCGATCTGTTGTTCGGCCGTGGGCTGGCGCAGGGCGTCGATGGCGGCGGTGGCCTGGCCGATCAGCCGGTTTCGTTTCTCCAGTACAGCGGAAAACCGGGCGAAGTCGCCGTTGTCGGCTTTTGCCAGGTCGGCATCCACGGTTTCGAGTTCCTTGAGAATGTCGTTCAGTTCGGGCAATTAGCCGTCCTTTCTGCCGTAGAGGGAATAATTCAAACTCTGGATGGAAGCATCGAGCACGCTTTGTTGCGATTGCAGGCTGGCGAGCAGCGAATCGGCGGCTTGCAGTTTGGCGGAAAGCGTCAATTGCATGGTGGAAAGGCGCTCACTGAGCTTGGCCACCTGCTCACTGATCCGGCTGTCGGTTTCCTCGTACTTGTCGAGCTGGATCTTGGCCAGCCCGGTGACCGCATCGCTGACCGTGGTGAGCAGAGAGGCGCGGCCGCCGAAGCCCGTGGAACTGGAGCCGAGGAAGGAGAACGAGTCACTGATCTGGCCGGAGGTGAGAGCGTTGAAGACGTCGGAGTTGAGGCTGGCGACGCCATCCCTGTCGAATTCGACGCCCAGCGCGCCGAGGCTGGTGATGGACCCGTCGCCGCCTTCGTAAGACGTGACGCTGCGCAGCCGGCTTTGCACTTCGCGGATGAGAAAATCGCCGCTGAGCAGGCCGGCGCCGCTGCCGATCTGGGCGTTGAGCTGCTCGCGCACCGCGTTGTAGTTGGCGACGAAGCTTTGCAGGGCGGTGGAGACCTTCGACCGGTCAGAAGCAATGTTCACCGTGACGGACTCATCCACATCCGTGGTGGCGAGGATGTTGAAGGTGACCCCGGGAACCACGTCATTGATAAACGTGGTCTTCTTGCTGACGAGCACGCCGTTCAGCAGGAATTCGGTATTGGCGCCCTGATTGCTGGCGGTGAGCAGGTTTGTGTTCGCCCCGGTGGGGTCGTCACGCAGTTCGAGCGTAGTAGCGCCCGTGCTGTTGGCGGTGACGGAGAGATAGTAAGGGTTGGCTCCGGTGCCGGTGGTGAGCACGCTGGCCGTGACGCCGGCCCCGAGATTGTTGATGGCGTCGCGCAGCCCGGTGAGGTTGTTTTTGCCCGTGAGATCGATGGTGTAATTGCTGGAGCCGACGGTGAGTTGCACGGTTCCGGTGCTCGATACGGCCGCCGCATTCGAATCCGCATAGCCGCTGACGGAAGTCTCCGCGGCCGCCTTGGCGACGGAGGTGATTTCGGTGATGTTGTAGTTGGCCGGGGCGGAGGAGTTCACGTTCGAAGCGGTGACTTTGGCGGTATTGGAGCTGGAGGCGGAAAGAGCTTTGTTATCACCGAGCGTGCCCAGCGCGCTGACGCTGCTGGCGAGAGAATCGACGGCGCCGCTCAGGTTCGTCACCAGTAGCTTTTGCTGCAGCAAGTCCTTCTGCTGGTTCTGCAGGGCGGTGATGGGCAGGCTCGCGATCTGCGTCGCGCGATTGAGGATGGTCTGGAAATCTTCCGAGAAGCTGCTGATGCCGGTGAACGTCAGTGGGGCGAAACTCATTGCGGCGTACTCCTCCGCAGGTGCTTATCGGCGAAGTT
>CALFYN010001159.1 GCA_937952345.1 uncultured Acidobacteriota bacterium | reverse complement strand
TCATCGGGCGGCCCAATGTGGGGAAATCGACGTTGCTGAATGCGCTGGTGGGAGCTGAGCGGGCGATTGTATCCCCGATTGCGGGGACGACGCGCGATGCCGTGGACGAGACGATCGAACACAAGGGCGTGCATTACACGTTCGTCGATACGGCCGGCATCCGGCGCAAGGGCAAGACGAAACTGATGGCGGAGAAGCTGAGCGTGGTGATGGCTCGCAAGCATATCCGCATGGCGAACGTCGTGCTGATGCTGGTGGATGCGGTGGAAGGTCCGGTGGCGCTGGATGCGACGATTGCCGGATATGCGGTGGAAGACGGCCGGGCGATTATCCTGTGCGTGAACAAATGGGACGAAATCCCGGAGAAGAACCGGAAGAAGTTTACGCAAGACATGCGCGATGCGATGCGGTTTCTGGAGTTCGCGCCGGTGATCTACATGTCGGCGAAGACAGGCCACGGAGTGGGGCAGGTTTTCGAGTTGGTGCAGAAGGCGTATGAGGCAGCGACGCAGCGGGTGTCGACGGGCGAACTAAATCGGTTCGTGGAAACGCTGGGTGTGGATACCGACGTGAAGCTACGCTACATGACGCAGGTTTCGGTGCGGCCCCCGACGTTCGTGGTATTTACCGGAGGCCGCGAGAAACTGCATTTTTCGGTGGAACGCTTTCTCATCAACCGGCTGCGCAAGGAATTCGGATTCGCGGCGACGCCGGTGGTGATCAAGCAGAAGTTCACTGGACGATCGCGCAAGGATTAGAGAGTTCGCCGATGCCGGCGATGGTGATGGTGCACACGTCGTCGGGTTGGAGGGCGCAATCTTCCTTTACGATGATGCCGGTGCCGGTGCAGAGCACGGAGCCGCCGGGTACGGGATTGGCGCGATAGAGGTATTCGATAAGCGTCTCGATCTTGCGGTGCAGTTGGGCGGTGTTGACCGAGCCGCTGAAGATGGTGGTTTCGCCGCGGCGGATGGTGCAGGTGACATCGAGGCTGTAGGGGTCGGTGAGTTCATCGGGGGTGACGATGACGGGACCGAGAGCGCAACACGCGGTGTAGACCTTCGATTGCGGCAGGTAGAGAGGGTTTTCCTTTTCGATATCCCAGGCGGAAACGTCGTTGGCGGCGGTGTAGCCGAGAACCTTGCCTTTGCTGCCGAGGATGACGGCGAGTTCGGGTTCGGGGGCGGTGAATTTAGAATCGGCGCGGATGCCGATGGGCTTATTGGGGCCGACGCAAACGCGGGCGGTGCCTTTGAAGAAGACTTCGGGGCGGGGTTCGCGGTAGACGTAGGCGTAGAAGCCTTCGCGGGTGCCGTGCTCGGCGTCGCGGAAGCTGGCGGACATTTCGTAGGTGCAGCCACATGCCCAGACTTCGCGCGGATGAATGGGGATGATGGGGGTTGCTTTGAGAGCTTGCGCCGCGGCGTGGCGCGCGGCCAGTGTGGTGAGCGGAACGTTCTCTTTCTCGGAGCGCTCAATGAGCCCCTGCATGGTGTATTCGGGAATGGGGCGTGCGCCGTTCTGATCGAAAACAGCCGCGGTGATTTCGTTGTTCCAGCGAATTTGTCCTAGTCTCAAAAGAATCTCCTTGCGCCTTAGTATTTGAGGTAGACGGTCTTGTAGTCGCTGTAGAAATCCATGGCGACAGGACCCTGTTCCTTGGGGCCGAAGCTGGAATCCTTGGTACCGCCGAAAGGCAGTTGGTATTCGACTCCGGCACTCGGCAGGTTGACGGTGAGAAGGCCGGCTTCCATGCCGTAGACATAATCAAAGACGCGGGAGACGTTGGTGGTCTGGATGGATGCGGACAGGCCGAATGGGATGTTGTTGGCGATGCGCATGGCATCGGAGAAGTCCTTGGCGCGCATGACTGCGAGCACTGGGCCGAAGATCTCTTCCTGGGCGATGGTCATCGACTCGGTGACGTTGGAGAAGATGGTGGGCTCGATGAAGTAGCCTTTGTCATATGCGCCGCCGGTGAGGCGGTTGCCGCCGGCGAGCGGTTCGCCGGCTTCTTTGCGCCCGATCTCGATGTACTTGAGATTGGTTTCGAGTTGGCCTTCGTCGATGGCGGGGCCGATGTCGATGCCGGCTTCGAGGCCGTTGCCGACCTTCAGCTTCTTCGTACGTTCGACGAGGGCAGCGACGAATTTGTCATAGATGGCGTCTTCGACGATGGCGCGGCTGGTGGCGGTGCACTTCTGGCCGGTGGAGAAGAAGGCTCCGTTGACCACGTTTTCGACGGCGGCGTTGAAATCGGCATCGGCAAGAACGATGGTTGGATTCTTGCCGCCCATTTCGAGTTGGATGCGGAGGCGGCGCTTGGAAGCTTCGGCGTGGAGCCATTCGCCGACGCCGCAGGAGCCGGTGAAGGAGATGGCCTTGAGCCCCTTGGCTTCGACGAGAGCCTGGCCGAGTGCGCCACCGGAGCCGGCAACGAAATTGACGACACCTTTAGGGATGCCGGCTTCGTGGCAGGCTTCGACGATGCGCCAGGCGCTGAGCGGAGAAGCGGAGGCGGGCTTGAGGATGACGGTGTTGCCGCAGATCAATGCCGGGGCGAGCTTCCACGCCGGGATGGCGATGGGAAAGTTCCAGGGCGTCACGAGTCCGACGACGCCGAGCGATTTGCGGATGGCGAACATGTGGACGCGATCGCGTTCCGACGGCACGACGAAGCCGGGCTGGCGCGAACCTTCGCCGCCGAAGTAGCGGAAGATGTTGATGGCGCGGCGGACCTCGCCCTTGGCTTCGGGGAGGGTTTTGCCTTCCTCGCGCGTCATCTCTTCGCCCAACTGATCGAACTTGCGCTCGAGGATATCGGCCACTTTGTAGAGGAGTGCACCGCGGGCGGGAGCGTTCAGACCGCTCCAGCCGGGGTAGGCTGCGTTAGCCGCGTCTGCGGCGTCGCGAATGTCGTCCGCTGTGCCCTTGGCAAACAGGCCGACGATTTCATCGGTGTTGGCGGGGTTGCGGTTCTCGAAGGTGGCGGCGGGTGTACGCCACTCGCCATTGATGTAGTTCGGAAATGTATTGGGCATGATTTCGTTAGTTAGAACTTTACGGCCGGCGCGGTACGAGCGCCGGGGTCGGTCTTGAAGTATGCGTCGTTCCGGACAAAGCCAAATAAGGACGCGGCGATGTTGTTTGGGAACAACTGAATGTTGGTATTGTATCGCTCAACCGTTTCATTATACTTACGCCGCTCGACTGCGATGCGGTTCTCGGTGCCGGCGAGCTCATCCTGCAGTTTGAGGAAGTTCTCGTTGGACTTGAGGTTCGGGTAATTTTCCACCATGACCAGGAGGCGGCCGATGGCGCCATCGAGCTGTTGATTGGCCTGAATCTTCTCCTGTGGTGTGCGGGCGGAGAGAAGCGAGGCGCGCGCGGCGGTAACGGAGCCGATGACCTTTTCCTCCTGTTTGGCGAAGCCTTTCACGGATTCGACGAGGTTGGGGATGAGATCGGCACGGCGCTGCAGGACGACGTCGACCTGCGCCCAGGCGCCGTTGATCGCTTCGCGTTGCGTCACGAGCTCATTGCGCACGCCAATGATCTTCATGGCGAATCCGCCGGCGAGCAGGCCAAGCACAAGCAGCACGATGAGAACGATTTTCATTGGGTTTCTCTCTCTTTCATTTTGCGATAGCGTCGACCGCTACGATGACGGCGTCGATTTGCGCGAGGTAGGTTTCCAGCAGTCTGGTGGCGGGGGCGTTCTTTGGCGCCTGTTTGGCGGCGCGCCATTCCAGCAAGGTGTGGAAGGGCTGCGGATCGATGTGGAAGTGCGCAGCCGCCTGTTCCAGAATGCCGGGCCGGGCAAAGGGAACTTCGTTGCCCGCGAGACGAAGCGCGTGGCGGATGAGAACGATAAAGGTGGTGACGGATTCGGCCATGAGCCGGCGAAGCAGTTCATCGTCAAACATCACGCCGGCGGCCTTCTGGCGGAGGCGCAGGAGCTTGGCGCGGAGTTCGTGTTCGACCTGGGACCGGTAGAAGGAATCATCGATGACAAGGGGCTCGACGACATCGAGTCCGTGCAGGATGCGGCGGCGCTCCTTCATGTCGTGGAACTCGATGGGGAAGCAATCGGTGGAGGTACGCAGCTCTTCCTCGGAGAGGAGAAGCGGCGAGGGGTTGTGCTGGGCACGCCACCAGCGGAAAACGGGTTCGGAGTCGCGGAGCTCAGAGATGGTGATCTGACGAAGAACACACATGACGTTGAGGTCTGAGTAAGCGCCGTCGTATTCGCCACCGGCGGCGGAACCGTAGAGGACGATGGAGACAAGCCTGTCGCCGAACGTCTTCGTCATGCGCTCCACCAGTTGTTGCAGTACTTTGTCCATGCGCAGTTCTCCTTACCAGTCGCTGGAGGCCCCGCCGCCTCCGGAATCACCGCCGCCGAATCCTCCAAAGCTATCGCTGGAATCATAGCCTCCGAAACCACCGCCACTGCTGCTGGAATGGGAACCGCCCCAGCCGCTGCCCATGGGAAGAAAGAATGGGAGTGCGGAACCGCGGTAACGGCCATGCCCGCGACTCATCCGAATGAGGAAGAACATGATGAATACGAATAGCGCTGAAATGAGGAAGGGTGGCAACTCATCGCGTATTGGGCTGTGTCTGACTTCGCGGCGCGAGGGAATGGAGGCATCGAGGCTGACGTTCTTGGTCGTGGCGATCCTTGTGCCGATCTGATGGGCCGCCTCGAGCATGGCGGCACCGTAGTCCTGCGATCGGAGCAGCGGGCGGAGTTGACGTAACAGTGTGCCGGCGTAGCCGTCGGGCAGGATGGGTTCGAGGCCGTAGCCCACTTCGAGGCGCATGCGGCGGTCGCGCGGCACGAGGAGGAACAGGACTCCTTCGTCTTTGC
>CALFYN010001158.1 GCA_937952345.1 uncultured Acidobacteriota bacterium | reverse complement strand
GCGTGAACGGCGATCTGTTCGATCTGACCCGGCCCCTGGAAGGCAACGCCACCTTGGAGCTGCTCACGGCCAAGAATCCGGAATCGTTGGAAGTCTACCGCCACTCGACCGCCCATCTACTAGCGGCAGCCGTCCTGGAACTACACCCTGAGACGAAGCTAGGTATCGGGCCCCCAACTGAAGCTGGGTTCTATTACGATTTCCAGCGCGACATCGCCTTCACTCCCGAAGATCTGGAAAAAATCGAAGCCCGAATGTGGGAGATCCAAAAACGTGACCTCCCGTATGAGCGCAAGCTGACGCCGAAAGCGGAGGGAATCGAGAAATACCGGCAGATGGGTGAGAACATGAAATGCGAGCTCATCGATGAAAAGGCCGGTGACATCTTTTCCGAATACACGCTGGGGCCGCAATTCATCGATTTCTGCCGCGGTCCACATGTCCCGAGCACGGCGAAGCTGAAGGCCTTCAAGTTGCTTTCAATCGCGGGGGCGTACTGGAAGGGCGACGAGAAGAACCATCAGATGCAGCGCATCTACGGCACCGCCTTCTTCACGCAGAAGGAGTTGGACGAGTATCTGAAGCAGATTGAGGAAGCCCGCAAGCGGGATCACCGAAAGCTTGGCACGGAGCTCGACTTGTTCAGCGTGCAGGAGCTTGCGGGACCTGGCCTGATTTTCTTCCACCCGAAGGGCGGCATCGTACGCAAGCAACTCGAGGACTGGATGCGGAACGAATACCTCAAGCGGGGGTACTCGCTTGTGTATACGCCGCACGTGGCACGGAGCGATCTGTGGAAGACCTCGGGACATTACAATTTTTACGCCGAGAACATGTTCAAGCGCATGGAGTTGGATGACGCGGAATACCAGCTCAAGCCGATGA
Organism: uncultured Acidobacteriota bacterium; assembly: GCA_937952345.1. GTDB lineage: Bacteria > Acidobacteriota > Terriglobia > Bryobacterales > Bryobacteraceae > CADEFT01. The sequence continues at coordinate 2,224 of CALFYN010001158.1, read as the reverse complement.
ACTGCCCGTTCCACATCCTGATCTATCGCAACAGCCAGCGCAGTTACCGGGATCTGCCGGTTCGGCTAGGGGAGCTTGGCACGGTTTACCGGTATGAGCGCTCGGGTGTCATGCACGGCCTGTTGCGCGTGCGCGGTTTCACGCAAGACGATGCGCATATCTTCTGCCGTCCGGACCAGATCGAAGACGAGATTGTGGATTGCCTGCAGTTTGCAGCGGACACGCTGCACACGTTCGGTTTTGATCGATTCGATGCCGAGCTTTCCACATGGGACGGGGGAGCGAGCGGAAAGTACGACGGCGCGCCTGAGCTGTGGCAGCTTGCGGAGAACGCACTTCGGAGCGCTACGGAACGGCTTGGCATCAAAGCCGTGGTCATGCCGGACGAAGCAGCCTTCTATGGTCCGAAGATCGATGTGAAACTGGTGGACGCCATTGGCCGGCGGTGGCAGCTATCCACGGTGCAATTCGATTTCACGCTGCCGCGCCGTTTCGAACTCGAATATATCGGGGAGGACGGCAAAGCGCATCAGCCGCTGATGTGCCACCGCGCGCTGTTTGGCTCGATTGAGCGTTTCTTCGGAATTCTTGTGGAGCATTACGCGGGGGCTTTCCCTGTCTGGCTAGCTCCCGTACAAGCGGTAGTCATGCCGATCACCGACCGCACGCTCGAATACGCGCAGCAGATTCAGAAGCAGTTAGTTGCCGCGGGCCTGCGGGCCGAGGTGGATGACCGCAAGGAAAAAGTGCAGCTCAAGATTCGCGAGGCGCAGTTGCAGAAGGTGCCTTACATGCTTGTAGTGGGCGATCGTGAGGCGGCAAACGGCACGGTATCCGTGCGTAACCGGAAACATGGCGACATGGGCGTGAAGCCGCTTGCGGAGTTCCTGGCGGAAGCGCAGAAGCTCATCGACGCCAAAACCCCGTTTGAGTGATCACGCTAGTTCTCATCGCGCTCGTCGCTGGGTCGCTGGTATTCACTCTGCTTGCGATCGTGGCGGCCCGGCGTTACATGGAAGCCACGGCTGAAGCGGATGGCCCGCAGCAACCGATCAGCATCCTCAAACCTCTGGCGGGAGTAGATGAGGGCCTGGAAGAAAATCTCCGGAGCTTCTTCGACCAGCGTTATGGCATGTTTGAGATTCTGATGGCCGTGTCCACGGAAGACGATGGGGCGCTGCCGATCGCGCGCCGGTTGCAGTCAGAGCACCCACACATTCCGACACGCATCATTGTCACGGGCGAACCGCCTTATCCCAATCGCAAGGTGGCCAGCATCACAGCGATGGCACAACAGGCGGCGCACGAGTTGCTGGTGATGTCAGACAGCGACATTCGAGTGACGCCGGAAATGCTCACGAGCATCGATGCCGAATTCGCCGACCCGAGACTGGTGCTGAGCACGTGTCCTTATCGGGCCGTTCCAGGGGACTCGCTGTGGTCAAAGCTGGAAGCCGTGATGATGAATACAGAGTTTCTGGCCGGCATCCTCACGGCGCGACTGCTGGAAGGAATGCGGTTCGCCGTCGGACCCACAATCGTCTGCCGCAAAGGAGCGCTGGAGACAATCGGGGGATTCGAAACTCTACGCCACTACCTGGCGGAGGACTTCGTTTTCGGCCAGCGCGTCGCCGAGGCGGGGCTTGGTGTCGGGCTCTCGGCTTACGTCGTTGAGCACCGCATCGGCACGGCCGACTTTCGACGCAATGCGGATCACCGTCTGCGGTGGGTTCGCAGCACACGCCGCTCACGACCGGCGGGTTACATCGGCCAGTTGTTCACCTATCCTTTACCTCTGGCAGTACTGCTCACGCTCTGGAGCCCTGCATGGTGGCCCTTGCTGCTTTGTGCGGCGACGCTTCGGATGGCCAGCGCATGGCAAACCGCAGTACGCATTTTGCATGACCCGATCGTGGCGCGGCAGCCGTGGTTGGTTCCGATTCAGGACATGATGAGCTTCTTGTTCTGGATCGCGGGCTTTATAGGGAATACGATTCAGTGGCGGGGCAAGGTGTTCTATTTACGCAAGGACGGAACATTCGAGCAACTGCGGTGATAAGATACGCGCATGTTGACCCGTCGTGAATTCCCCTCCCTTCTCGCCATGGCGGCAGCGGCGTTCAGCGCCGATTCCCGCTATACCGTCGGCATTACCACCAACACCCGCGGCGGCTGGGAAAACGACGTGTATCTGTCATTCCGCGAAGCTCGGGAAGTGGGATAC
>CALFYN010001157.1 GCA_937952345.1 uncultured Acidobacteriota bacterium | reverse complement strand
GGGATACGACCTCAGTGCGCAGATTCCTGCAATCGGCCGAGGATGCCTCGCAGTCGCACTACGCGCCTCAAAGGCCACGCATGCAGCGGTGGATTTCCGTCGCTTCCGCCTTACTGACACAATGAGACGATCATCGACTTGTCGGTAGCGAACTTCACTATGGTGCGCCAGAGAGCGCCAAAGGCGTGAGGTACTACTGGCTCTCTGGTGTTGGGAAGCTCATCCCTCCGCTGGCAACGAGAGATGCGCATTTTGCCGCGGTTTCGGCGCTGACGACAATCGCGTGGTAGGCGGATCCATCCCATCAGCGATTTTCCGGCGTCAGCTTTCGGCGGGGGCCATCCAGAGCGGTTCCCAGTGGTGGCCGTCGAGATCGTAGAAGCTCCAACTGTACATGAAGCCGTAGTCCACGGGATCGAGGACGTGCGTGCCGCCCGCGGCGACGGCCTGCTCCACCATCTCGTTTACCGCTTCGCGGCTGGGGCAGGAGATGGCGAGCAGGGCTTCGGTGTGAGTCGCAGCGCGGCAGAGTTGCTTCTTCGTGAAGGTCTGGAAGAACGGTTCCACCAGCAGCATGACGTATGAGGCATCCGGGCTGACGATCATGCAGGCTGCTTTGTCGTTGGTGAATTTGGGGTCGAAGTCGAAGCCGAGCTTGCGGAAGAACTCCATCGAAGCGGGCAGGTCGCGCACGGGCAGGTTGACGAAGATCATACGGGAATCCATTGCCGGCTACTCCTTCGGCAGGGCGTGATGGAACATCCAGTGGACCCCGAAGGCGTCAATAAGCATGCCGAATTTCGCGCCCCAGAAGGCATCGCCGATGGGCATGGTGACGGTGCCTCCGGCGGCCAGTGCGTCGAAGGCGTTGGCCATCTCGGCGGAGTCGGCGAAATCGAGAGCGATGGAGACGTGGCCGCTGGCTGGGACGGGCTTGTCCGGCATTCCGTCACTGAGCATGAGGGTCCGGTCCCCGACGGTCAACATGCAGTGCATGATGCGGTTGTGATGTTCCGGGGCGATGGTTTCGCAAGGCATTTGGGAGAAGCGCATCAGCTCCTGTACTTTCGCTCCCAGGGCGGTTTCATAGAGGTGGATGGCCTGCTCGGCGGCGCCGTTGCAAGAGATGTAAGGGTTGAGGTTTTTGATCAGCATCGATGGAATAGACTGCTTGGGGAGCAGGAATTCATCGGTGGGAGGAGATATTTTTGGGTTGGAGATGATAGGGCTGCCACAAGGTTTGGGATCATTTCGGTCCCGCGGCGAATCTCTGTGGGTTCTTCAGGTTGAGGCCCACTCCACCAATGTAAGAGGCAGCCCAAATTGGGGGAACAGCGTCTGCGTATCCAGGAATGAGTTCCAGCCGG
>CALFYN010001156.1 GCA_937952345.1 uncultured Acidobacteriota bacterium | reverse complement strand
TTCCGCCTCAACAACTTCCTCACCTCCTCGGGCTTCGACTTCCTCCGCCAGCAGAACGAAACGCCGGCCCGCAACATGACCATCAACTACAACGCCACCTTCCGGCCCAACCTCATCATGGACGCCACCTTCGTCCGCAGCCACAACCGTATCAAGCAATTCCCGCCCGACTTGAGCGGCGCCACATGGGGCATCAACATCCCGCAGTTGTTCGCCGACACCTCGCAGACCTATCCGCTCAGCAGCCTCAACCTCTCGCAAGTGCCCGACCGCGTGCCCACCGTCTCGTTGACGAACTATGCCGCCATCGCGCCCGGAGCGCCCTGGAGCAACTACCAGACCATCTACGAACTGCGCGACACCTTCACCTGGATCAAGGGAGCGCACACCGTCAAGACCGGCTTCAACTACTCCAACGAAATCAAGTTCGAGCCCACCAATACCAACGTCTTCGGAGGCTTCAGCTTCGATGGCCGCTTCACGCGCCAGCCCGGAGTGAGCAGCGGCGGCGATGCCTACGCCGACTTCCTCCTCGGCCGCGCCGCTTCCTACAATGAGACCGACACCGTCGCCTTCAACGACAACCGCCGCAACTCGGTCGAGATGTTCATCGACGATAGCTGGAAGGTGAACCGACGCCTGACGCTGAACATCGGACTGCGTTACTCCTACTTCCCGCCGGCCACCGAGCCCGACAATCGTTTCCGCGTCTTCATCCCCGAACAGTACAATGCGGCCCAAGCCGTCACCGTCACCAACCAGGGACGCGTCACCCGCGGCTCCGGCAACCGCTTCAACGGCCTGGTCGACCCGACGAACTTCTGGATCAAGCACAAGAAGAACTTCGCCCCGCGCTTCAGCTTCGCCTATGACTTGTTCGGCAACGGCAAGACCGCGCTGCGCGGCGGCTACGGACTCTTCTACAGCCGCGAGATCCTCGGAGCATTCATCCTCATGTCCGGCAATCCGCCCTTCTCCGAATTGCTGACCGTGGAGAACACCAACCTCTCCAACCCCGGCGGCGGCACCACGCGCGACTTCGATCTGCCCATCACCCTCGGCTCCATCGACATGAATCAGCTCAACCCCTACACGCAGCAGTGGAACCTCAACATCCAGCACGGGCTGTCCAATAATATGGTGCTCGAGATCGGTTACTCGGGTACGCTCGGCCTGCACTTCATGCGAACCCAGGATCTGAATCAACCTCTCCCCGATCCACGCATCGCACAGGGTCTGCAGAACGCCAACCAGGTCCGTCCTTATAAAGGATGGTCTGTGATCAACCATCGTGAGCAGAGCTACTCGTCCAACTACCACGGCCTGCAGATGAGCCTGAACCGCAGCTTCTCCAAAGGCCTCCTGTTCCAGACCTCTTATACATGGTCGAAGAACATCGATAACGCCGACTTCTCGGGCGGCATCTACGGCTTCTATCCGAACACGCAGGATGCCCGCGGCGAACGCGGCCGTTCCAACCTCGATGCCAGTCACAACTTCATCGGCTCGCTGGTCTACGACCTCCCGTTCCTCAAGGACAACGACTCGATGCTCGGCAAAGCGTTCGGCGGCTGGCAGGTATCGGCCATCTATACGCTGCGCACGGGCCTGCCCATCAATCCGCAGTACGGCCGCGACAATGCCGGTGTCGGCTCCAGCACGCGCCAGCGCCCGAACGCCTCGGGCAGCCCCTTCCTCGGCCACGGCGAGCGCTCCATCGACCGCTGGTTCAACGCCTCGGTCTACAGCGCTCCGGCGCTCGGCACCTTCTCCCCCGTCGGCCGAAACATCCTCTCGGGGCCGGGCTGGAATCAGTGGGACACCACCTTCATGAAGTACTTCCGCATCACCGAAGGCGCCCGCTTCGAACTGCGCGCCGAAGCCTACAATCTGTTCAACCACACGCAATTCAACGGCGTCGGCCAGACGTTCACCACGGCCTCCACGTTCGGACGCGTGACCTCGGCCCGCAACCCGCGCGCCTTCATGGTGGGGGGCCGCATCCAATTCTAAGATTTAAGACAATTTAGTCTTATTTCAGTAAGGAAAAGAAATAGTTGCCGCGGTGGCCCGGAGCGTCTATACTGACCTTCATCTGAATACTTTCAGGAGGTCTGAGGATGCTTCGTTCCCTCTGTCTCGTTTTTGCCTGTGCTTCGTTAGCGCTGAGTCAGGAAGTCACCGCTGGTATCTATGGAGTCGTCCAGGATGCCACAACCGCAGTCGTGCCTGGCGCGACCGTGCGCGCTCGAAACATTGGTACGGGCTTTTCCCGCCAAACAACCACCGATGAATCGGGCAACTACTCGTTTGTGCTCATTCCCATCGGAACCTATGAAGTCAGCGTCGAATCCCAGGGATTCAAGAAAGCAGTGGTATCCGACGTGGTTCTCCGCGTGAACGACAACCGCCGCATCGTGTTCACCATGGAAGTCGGCCAGGTCGCGGATCAAGTCACAGTCGAGGCCAGCGCCGTGGCCGTCAATACCGCCAGCGGCACCACCTCGCAGTTGCTCGATGGCAAGGACATGGTGCAGTTGCCGTCGCGCGGCCGCAACGTGCTGCCCTTCGCTTTGCTGATGCCCGGCGTGGTTTCCGATACGCCCTATGACCGGCGCAACAACCGTTCTTCGGTGAACGGCATCCGCCCGACCCACAACGCCCTGCTGCTCGATGGCGGCTACAACGTCGACACCGGCGGCAACTGGGGCGCGCCGCTTGCACCCAATATCGAATCTGTTGCCGAGTTCCGCGCCATCCGCGGCAACTACTCGGCCGAGTTCGGTGTCGGCGGCGGCTCGCAGTTCAACGTCATCACCAAGGGTGGCACCAACGATCTGCATGGCTCGGCCTACTACTTCCACCGCAACGACAAGTTCAACGCGCGGAACTTCTTCCAGCCGACGCGGTCCACTTTCCGCGGCAACGACTTCGGCTTCACCGTGGGCGGACCCGTCTACATCCCGAAGGTCTACAACGGCAAGAACAAGACGTTCTTCTTCGTGTTGATCGGGTTCATCAAGGAACGCCAGCAACAGGCCTTCTTCAACATCGTTCCGGAAGCGCCTTACCGCACGGGCAACTTCAGCACGCTCGGCCGCACCCTCTATGACCCGACCACGAGCCAGCCCTTTGCGGGCAACATCATCCCCACCGCCCGCATCGACCGCAATGCGCTCGGCTATACGCGCATGTTCCCCGATTCCAACTTCCGCGATGCCGCCGGCCGCAACTGGTTCAGCCAGGGTTCCCGCCGCGACGACACCGATGAGATGAACTTCCGCGTCGACCACATCTTCAACGACAAGCATCGCGTCATGTGGCGCTACACGCCGGAGTTCCGGCTGAACAACTTTCTCACCTCCTCGGGCTTCGACTTCTTCCGCCAGCAGAACGAAACGCCGGCCCGCAACATGACCATCAACTACAACGCGACGTTCCGCCCGAACCTGATCATGGACGCCACGTTCGTGCGCAGCCACAACCGCATCAAGCAGTTCCCGCCCGACCTGAGCGGCGCCACGTGGGGCATCAACATTCCGCAGTTGTTCGCCGACAACGAGAACACCTACCCGCTGTCGAGCCTCAATCTGTCGCAGGTTCCCGACCGCGTTCCCACCGTGACGCTCACCAACTACGCGGGGCTCAACCCCGGCGCTCCCTGGAGCAACTACCAGACCATCTACGAACTCCGCGATACGTTCACGTGGATCAACGGCGCGCACACCATCAAGACGGGCTTCAACTACTCGAACGAGATCAAGTTCGAGCCGACCAACACCAACGTGTTCGGCGGCTTCAGCTTCGATGGCCGCTTCACGCGGCAACCCGGCGTCGCCACGGGCGGCGATGCCTATGCCGACATGCTGCTCGGCCGCGCCGCTTCCTATAACGAGACGGACACGGTCGCGTTCAACGACAACCGCCGCAACTCGCTGGAGATGTTCGTCGACGATAGCTGGAAAGTGAACCGCCGCCTGACGCTGAACATCGGCGTGCGCTACTCCTACTTCCCGCCGGCCACCGAACCCGACAACCGCTTCCGCGTCTTCCATCCGGATCAATACAATCCGGCGCAGGCGGTGACGGTGAACAACTCCGGCCAGGTGCTGCGCGGCGCCGGCAACCGCTTCAACGGCCTTGTCGATCCGACCAGCTTCTGGATCAAGCACAAGAAGAACTTCGCCCCGCGCTTCAGCTTCGCCTATGATCTGTTCGGCAACGGCAAGACCGCGGTCCGCGGCGGCTATGGACTCTTCTACAGCCGCGAGATTCTGGGCGCATTCATTCTGATGTCGGGCAACCCGCCCTTCTCGGAACTGCTCACGGTGGAGAACACGAATCTCTCGAACCCTGGCGGCGGCACGACGCGCAACTTCGATCTGCCGATCACGCTCGGCTCCATCGACATGAATCAGCTCAACCCCTACACGCAGCAGTGGAACCTGAACATCCAGCACGGGCTCGGCAACAACATGGTGCTGGAGATCGGCTACTCGGGAACGCGCGGCTTGCACTTCATGCGGACGCGCGATCTGAACCAGCCGCTGCCCGATGCACGCATCGCACAGGGCTTGCAGAACGCCAATCAGGCCCGCCCCTACAAGGGCTGGTCCATCATCAACCACCGCGAGCAGAGCTACAGCTCCAACTACCACGGTCTTCAGACCAGCCTCAACCGCAACTTCTCGAAAGGGCTGTTGTTCCAGACCTCGTACACGTGGTCGAAGAACATCGACAACGCGGACTTCTCGGGCGGCATCTACGGCTTCTATCCGAACACGCAGGATGCCAGCACGGAACGCGGGCGGGCGAGCCTGGACTCGAACCACAACTTCGTCGGATCGGTGGTCTATGACCTGCCGTTCCTGCGGGACAACAAGAGCCTGCTGGGGAAAGCCTTCGGCGGCTGGCAGGTATCGGCGATCTACAATGTGCGCACGGGCCTGCCGATCAACCCGCTTGTGGGCCGCGACAACGCGGGCGTGGGCACCGCTTCCGGCCAGCGTCCCTTCGCTTCCGGATCTCCGGTGCTGGGACGTGGCGAGCGCTCCATCACCCGCTGGTTCGACACTTCGGTCTACAGCGCTCCCACGCTGGGATCGTTCTCTCCCGTGGCCCGCAACATCATGTCGGGTCCGGGCTGGAACCAGTGGGATGCAACGTTCATGAAGTACTTCCCCATTCGTGAAGGGGCGCGCCTGGAACTGCGTGCGGAGATGTACAATCTCTTCAACCACACGCAGTTTAACGGCATCGGCACTTCCTTGACGACACCAACCACCTTCGGCCGCGTCACGTCGGCCCGCGATCCGCGCTCGATGATGCTCGGCGCACGGCTGCAGTTCTAACCGTGCGCGGCGGGGCGCTCGCTCTGCTGTTGGTTGCTCCCATATGGGGCGCCAATGAGGAGTGCAGGCCCTGCCACAGCGCGATCGTTGATTCATTTGCCAAGACCGGAATGGGCCGCTCGATTGAAGAGCGGCCCGTTTCTTTTCAGGCCGAGTATTATCACCGCCTGTCCAATCGCCACTACAAGGTGCAAGGCGGAACGATGCAGCGCTATCAGTTCGATGCACAACGCAGAGAGATCAACGTCGTCGAGAAGGCGATCCACTTCGGCATCGGCTCCGGCAATC
>CALFYN010001155.1 GCA_937952345.1 uncultured Acidobacteriota bacterium | reverse complement strand
CGCCTCGAAAACCACGTCTGCGCCACGCCCACCCGTGTATCGCGCGGCTTCTTGTGAAAGATCCACTTTTAGCGGATGATACGACGCTTCCGACCCAAACTGCAATGATAGCGCGCGGCGGCTCTCCATCGCATCCGTCGCCAGCGTCCGAACACCCTTATGCTTCAGCAACATGGTGAAGATCAGCCCGATCGGCCCCTGCCCCAGCACCAAGGCCAGTTCCCCCGGCTTCGGGGCCGCCGTTTCCACCGCTTTCAGGCACGTATTCACAGGCTCCACGAAACACGCCTGATCGAAACTCACTCCATCGGGTATCTTTTCCACCCCATCCCGCACGATCCAGTCCATCACCCGCACGTACTGCGAAAATCCGCCGCCCGCCGGCTCGAACCCCGCCGTTACCCCCACCTTCTTGTACACCGCGCACTGCGCATACAACCGCCGTTCGCAATAAAAACACTGCTTGCAGGGAATGTGATGAAACACGATCACCCGGTCGCCCGGAACGTATTTCGTCACCCCTTCCCCCACCGCCGCCACCACTCCCGCCGTCTCGTGCCCGTACACCCGCGGCGGCGGCAGCAGATTGTACTCCACCTTCTTCAAATCGGTGTGACAAATCCCGCAACTTTCCACCCCGATCAAGATCTCCCCCGGACCCACCTCCGGCGTCGGAATCTGCTCCACGGCAATCGCACTGTTCCCGCGGTAAACCGCGGCGCGCATCGTGGCGGGCGGCGTCTGATTAGAAACGGCAGTCGGCAAGAAAGGCTCCCAATGTCTCACTGGCTATCTGGCAGTTGCGCTGCAAGCGGCGCAACGCGGGTATGCGGCGAAAGGGACGGCGTAACGCCGCCAGCGCAATCGCTCCGCGGTCGAAATCTCCATCCTCCTTCCGGTATTCATTAAAATCGAGCGGCATCGCGTCGTGAACGTCATCGCTCACAACGCGGATGCAATAAAACGGCGTTCGCGACGCCTCGGCATAAGCCGCCACCGAGGCCGCCTCCATTTCCACGGCGATGGCCCCCGTCGCACCGAGCCGCTGTTTCTCTTCCACCGTCACTGCCACCCGATCCTGGCTCACCACCGGACCCGTCATCGCCGGCTTCGCCCCAGCAGGCAATGCCGCCCGAAACGTCTGTTCCGCTCCCCGCACTTCCGTCCCCGCCGCGATATCCCCCACCCGCAACGCCGCATGCGTCCCCCCGCAGAATCCCGTGCTCACAATCGCGTCGAAGCGGCCCTCGGCTCGGCACTCGGCCGCGCGCCTCGGCCCGGGACCGTTCGCCAGCAGCGTCACCTGCGTGTCCCCCATCGTCCCCTCGGCCGCGAAACGAACCGCAAGCGGCACCGCCCGCATCCCGCTCACGCGGCGAAGCAGTCCGTCGAATTCCATCTTTTCCGCGGCTATCATCAGTACTCGCGCCACTCAGCAGTATCCGTTCCGTTCAAACCAGCCAATCGCCTTCTCCAACGCCTGCTCCACCGGAGCCGCATCGAAACCCAGTTCCCGTTTCGCTTTATCGCAATTCACCCACATCTTCTTCCGCGCCATCCGCACGCCTTCCAGCGGCGCCCGCGGTTCCTTGCCCGTCACATAAGCCGCCCCCGTCGAACACACCCCCGCCACATACGCCACCGCATACGGAATCCGCACCTTCGGCGCGGGCTTCCCGCTCAACTGCGCCAGTTGTTCCAAAATCTGCCGCAAGGTCAAATTCTGCCCGCCCAGAATATAACGTTCCCCAACCTTGCCCCGCTCGGCCGCCAGCACATGCCCGCGCGCCGTATCCGCCGCGTCCACCAGGTTCAGCCCCGTATCCACATACGCCGGCATGTTCCCCTTCAGAAAATCGACGATGATCTTCCCCGTCGGCGTCGGCTTCACATCGTGATCCCCCACCGGCGCCGTCGGATTCACGATATACACCGGAAACCCCGACTGCGCGTATTCCAACGCCACCTGCTCGGCCAGAAACTTCGACCGCTTGTAATGCCCCGTCATATCGGCAAGGCTCACGGGAGTCTCCTCATCGCCAATCCCACCCGCCGGAATCCCGATGCAGCCCACCGTGCTCGTGTACACAAAGCGCTCCACCCCGGCCTCCCGGGCCGCTTCCAGCATGTTCCGCGTTCCGTCGACATTGCTGCGGTACAACTCCCGCCAATCCTTCGCCCAAAGCCGGTAATCCGCGGCCACGTGATACACCGCGCCGCATCCGGCCACCGCCCGCCGCAAGGAACCGGCATCGCGCAAGTCGCCGTCCACGGTCTCCACGTCCAGTTCACGGACACGACTCGAAGGACGCACCAGCGCCCGTACATGTTCGCCGCTTTCCACCAGCCGTTTGGCCACATGCCAGCCGAGAAAACCCGTCGCTCCCGTTACCAGAACCGCTTTCATCTGCCTGCTTAGCGCAGCATCCAGCTCAGCACGCGAAATCCATCGGTCATCTTCGAATTGATTCCAAACGCCGCCGACGGCTCAAAACCGCAATGCATCATGCAATGCTCGCAACGCGGATCGTTCCCCGGACCGTAATTCTCCCAGGGAGTCTTCGTCATGAACTCGGTAAATGTCTTGTGATGCGAATCCGTGATCAGATAGCAGGGGCCTTTCCACCCCTTCACGTTATAAGTGGGGTTCCCCCACGCCGTGCACGGCAATTCGCGCTTCCCTTGCAGAAAATCCATGTACACCGGAGACGTCTGCAGCGGATATTCCCGCGACAGCCGCTCAATCTCGGCGAATTTCCCATACACATCCTCGCGCGTCATGAAAATCTCGCGGTCGTTGACCGCCGAATATCCATACGCCGGAGCGATCGTGTGCCCGTCCACCTGGAACTGCCGCAAGTACTGAAAGAGCTCTTCAATCTCTTTCATATCGGTCTCTTTGTAGACCGTCGTGTTCGTCACCACCTTGAACCCGGCCGCCTTCGCCGCCTGGATCCCGGCAATCGCTTCCCGGAACACGCCTTTGCGCTCCACCGCCAGATCGTGATTCGCTTCCATCCCGTCCAGGTGCACATTGAAGAAGAAATGATCGTGCGGCGTGAAGTCCTTCAGCCGCTTCACCAGAAACATGCCGTTCGTGCACAAATAGCAGCTCAGCCCGCGCGACATGATCCCATTCACCAGCGGCCCGATCTCCGGATACAGCAGCGGCTCTCCACCGCAAATGGAAACCATCGGCGCGCCGCATTCATCCACCGCCCGCAAACATTGCTCCAGCGATAACTTCTCCGTGATCGTCGATTCGTACTCGCGAATCCGCCCGCACCCCGTGCACGTCAGATTGCACGTGTGCAGCGGCTCCAGCATCAGCACCAGCGGAAACCGCTTGTGAATCATCGGATGCGGCTCGCGGCTCTTCCCCGTGTTCATCGTGTAGATGATCTTGAACGGATTCGACGCGTCATCGCTCACACTGTTATCCACCTGCCACTCCGGCCTCGGATTCATCTTGTTCTTCATGATGTATGTGGCCAGATTGGCGGTCATTGACAGAGGAAATCTCATGCGGAAAACCTCACTATGCTCCCTTCCCGTTCAGAAACGCGGCCAGAGCCAGCGTGGGGAAGGAATTACGGTAAAGATGATAAGAAAGATAGAAAACACCAGCAAAACCCGTACCCGTGGCGAGTTCTTCGTCCCACGTTCCATCGGGTTTCTGCGTCTCTATCAGATATTCGATGCCTTTGCGCACGCTCTCGCTGCTCGCATCCCCACTCGCAATCAATCCCAGCACGGCCCACGCCGTCTGCGACGGAGTGCTCCGCGCCGGTACATACGAATGCGCATCATAGCTCTCGCAGCTTTCGCCCCAACCGCCGTCCGCGTTCTGGATCGCCCGCAGCCATTCTCCGGCCCGCAGCACGTGCGCCTCGCGATTGTTCTCGCCCGCCGCGCGTAATCCGCGCAGCGCCAGAAACGTGCCGTAAATATAATCGACGCCCCACCGCCCGTACCAACTCCCATCGGCTTCCTGCGTCCGCCGCAGATACTCCGCCCCGCGGACGATTGCCGGATGCGTCGCCGGAACGCCCTGCGCCACCAATCCTTCCATCACCCGCCCCGTAATATCGGGACACGTCGGATCGAGCATCGCATTGTGGTCCGCAAACGGCACATCCGCCAGAAACTGCCAGTTGTTATCGACATCGAACGCCGCCCAGCCGCCGTCCTTCGATTGCATCGCCAGCAGCCAGTTCACCGCCCGGTCAATTACCTTCTGCTGCTCCGGAATGCTGCTCGCCCGCGCATGCCGCAGCGCCAGCAACACCATCGCCGTATCGTCAATATCGGGATAGAATTCGTTGGCAAATTCGAAATACCAGCCCGATGGCTCGACACCCGGCCGCTTCACGCACCAATCGCCCTTCTTCCGCACTTCCTTCGTCAGCAGCCAGTCCGCCGTAATCCGCAGCGAATCCGCGGGAGCCATCATCGTCTCTCCCACCGCGAACCCCGCGATCGCCGTGTCCCACACCGGCGAAAAACAAGGCTGGAAATAGAATTCCCCATCCCGGTTCACCATCAGGCTATCGAACTGCTTCTGCGCCTCTACATGATCCGGATGCTTGCGCGGCACGCCCATCACATCCAGCGCCATGATCAGATACATCATCGGCGGATAGATCGCCGCCAGCCCGCCCGAGTCCTTCGTGTGCTCCAGCGACCATCGCAGCGCCTTCCCCAGCGCTTTCCGCCGCAGGCTCTTCGATCCGTGCCGCTCCCACAGTTTCAACACCCGGTCCACGGCATAGAAAAACTTCTTCCCGGAAAAGAAACTGTTCGCCCGGTCAAATCCAAAACTCACCCCAGGCGCGTGAATCTCATCAATGCCGAACCCTTCCGGCACCGGCCGCATCGGATTCGCCGCATGCACAATCGACAGCGGAATCACAATCGCCCGCGTCCACGACGACATCTCGTAAATGAATTTCCCCAGCAGCATCAGCTCCGGTGGAATCGTCGGCACATGCTCCCGCGGATACAATCCGAACAGGCTGAGGTTGATCTTCACGTAGCTGTTCGCCCGTTGCAGCCCGCCCATTACCAGAATACGTTCCCGCAGCCGGATCATCCGCGGATCTTCCGCCGCCACCCCCGCCACCTTCAGCGAAAAGTACGCCTTCACACTGGCGCTGATTTCGCTCGGCCCGTGCGGATAAATGTTGAATCCGCCGTCCGGCAGTTGCCGCCGCAAAATCGACGCCACGGCTTTGTCCACCAGCCCTCGCGTCGGTGGATTCCAATTCTTTCCCTCCGGCGGATGCATCCACAATTGCAGCAGGATGTAATCCGACTCCAGCGTGGTGTCGGCCGTCAGGTCCGCCCACCAATATCCATCCCGATGGCGCATTCCGAGCAACGCATCGACAGCCTTGCGGGCTGCCTGCGCGCTTTGTGCCAACAACTCGTCGGCGACTTGCAGGCTTGGACTCATAGGCTAATCGTCGTCAGGCGCGCCGCGTGGGGCGCCAATTCTCCAGGCAGTGAGAATCGCACGTCTTCTTCCTTAATCTCGACCGGCTCGCACCGGTGGAAGCCGTGATGTTCCATCAGCGAATCGATCAGTTGCTGGACAAGGTTTTCCGGAGCCGATGCACCGGCGGTAACGGCAACTGTTTTTGCACCCCGAAGCCACTCCGCTTGGACTTCGCTGGCGTCGTCAATCAGGTAGGACGGTACTCCCGCGTTACGGCAGACTTCCACCAGCCGCCGCGAGTTCGAACTATTCTGCGAACCCACCACCAGCAGCACTTCGCACAGCGGCGCAACCGCCTTCACTGCCAGTTGCCGGTTCTCGGTGGCGTAACAAATATCTTGCGCCGGTGGCGCCTCGATATGCGGAAAGCGTTGCTGCAGGCGCGCAATCACACCCCGCGTCTCATCCAGGCTCAACGTCGTTTGCGTCAGGTAGCAGATCTTCCCAGGTTCGGATATCGTGAGCCGGTCGACATCTTCCTCGGTTTCCACCAGAATCGTCGCCTCCGGCGCCTCTCCCAGAGTCCCTACCACCTCATCGTGGTCCTTATGCCCGATCAGAATGATCGTGTAACCGCGCTTGGCGAATCGCACCGCTTCCAGGTGCACTTTCGTCACCAGCGGGCAGGTCGCGTCAATCACCTTCAACTGGCGCGCCTTCGCTTCGGCGCGCACCGCCGGCGATACCCCATGCGCACTGAAGATCACCCGCCCACCGGCAGGCACATCGCTCAGTTCTTCCACGAAGATAGCGCCCGAGTCGCGCAGATCCTCCACCACATGCCGGTTGTGCACAATCTCTTTCCGCACGTAAATCGGCGCGCCATGGATCTCCAGCGCAATCTTTACGACATCGATAGCCCGAACAACTCCCGCGCAGAATCCGCGAGGAGTGAGCAGCAATATCTTACGCTCCTCGCACCCCTCGTCAATCCCAGAACTTGAGTGCATATTACTTGATTATTATAGCAACCGCCGCACGAAGAACCGCGCCCGCGCTGCCCGGAATGTAACGGCGTCCTTCTCGTGGCGTGCGTTCTTAGCGCGCCGAACCGCCACTCGTGCCGGTTCTTGCTCTTTATGCCGGCCCCCGGCTACGCCCCGCCTTCCGCACCGCCTCCAGCTTCGCCCGCAGCCGCGCCACCACCTCCGGATGCTCCAAATACACGTTCTTCGTCTCCTGCCGGTCCGTGCGCAAATTGTACAATTGCCCCGCCGCCTCGCCTTCCTTCACTTCCACCGTGCGCGGCACGGAGAACCCGCCCGATCCCCGCTCCACAATCAATTTCCACTCCCCGCTCCGGATCGCAAACTTCCCCTGCAGCGTGTGATGCACCACGTGATCGCGCACCTCGCGCTTCGCGTTCGCAAACACCGGCAGCAGGCTGAAGCTATCCTCCCCCGCATCCGCCGGCAACTTCTGGCCCACCGCCTCCGCGCACGTGGCAAAGAAATCCGTTAAACAGATCGTCGAATCCGAAACCGTCCCCGTCTTGATCCGCCCCGGCCACCGGGCCACAAACGCCACCCGGTGCCCGCCTTCCCATGCATCCGCCTTCGTCCCCCGCATCCATGCGTTCGATTGATGCCCGTGGTCCTTGTTGTACGCCCCCCGAGGCGTCGTCTTCCCGCCCTGCACATCATCCGCCTCCACAAACTCCCACCAATGCCACAATCCCCCGTTATCGCTCGAAAAGCACACCAGCGTATTCCCCGCCACGTCCGCCCGGTCCAGCGCCTCCAGAATCTTCCCCACCGCGGCATCCATCTCCACCACGAAATCCCCATACTTCCCCGCCCCGCTCTTGCCCTCGAATTCCTTGTTCGGAACCACCGGCAAATGCGGCGACGACAACGGCAGGTACAAGAAGAACGGCTGCTCCGCGTTGCGCTCGATGAACGACACAGCCCGGTCCGTTACCTCCGGCACCACGTCCTCCAATCGAAATCCTTCCGCCGCCATCCCCTCCGTCTGATTCAAAAACAGAGTCATCCCCTTCGGCAACCGCGCCGACATCTTCCCCACCGCCCGTCCATCTTCCACGAAGCAATACGGCGGCATATCGAGCGAAGCCGAGATCCCGAAGTATTCATCGAACCCCGCCGCATTCACCCCATCCGTCGCCCGCTTGCTGAAATCGACATCATCACCCGGACGAAATCCGCCCGAAGTCCGCAGCGGCATCGGAGTCCCATCTTTCCGCGTCCACTGCATCCCCAGATGCCACTTCCCAAAACACCCCGTCGCATAGCCGCGCTGCTTCAGCATCGACGCCACCGTCATTCGCCCCTTCTCAATCAACGGCGGATCGAACCCATCCTGCACCCCCAACTTCAGCCGCGTGCGCCAGCTATAGCGCCCCGTCAACAATCCGTACCGCGTCGGAGTGCACACCGACGACGGCGTATGCGCATCCGTAAAACGAATCCCCTGTGCCGCCAGCCGGTCCAGATGTGGCGTCTTGATCTTCGACTGCGGGTTGTAGCAACCCAGATCCCCCCACCCCAAATCGTCCGCCAGAATAAACACGATATTCGGCAACCGCTGCTGCGCCGCCGCCCAGGGCACTGCGCTTAAGGCAAGAAATTCCCGTCGATGCATAGACTGCATCCTATCGCGCCTGCCTACTCCAATTCATCCCCGCGCACGGGAGCCTTCCCCTTCCCCGCCTTCTTCAAAATCCGTTTCGCCCGCGCCACATTCCCCCGCTCCTCCCGCTCCCGAAAATAATCCTCCGTGCGTAGAGTCGCCAATTTCTCCGCCACCGCCACATTAATAAACTGGTTGAGAGCAACCCCTTCCCGCTCCGCGGTCCGGCGAGCCTCCACCAGCAACGACTCCTGCAGCCGCAATGCAACGTTACTTTTTCTCATACAGCCCTCGAACCTCCTTCCATACTTCGCTCGGTGTTTTCACCGGAATACCAAATTCGTTCGCCGCCGCCGCAAGGTGCCGAAGATTGAACGTGACCAACCTGTCAGCGCCACCGTTTACAGCAGTCTCCAACACCATTTCATCAGCAGCGTTCATAAGCCGGGGACGCCACAGAAATCGCAAAGGGACACGAACCGCGATTCGCGCCACGGCGTCGAGAATCGCATTTACTTCGTCTGCCGTCAGCCCGCTCTCTCGTAGATGCTCCTCGCGGGTCATGACAGATTCATATTCCACCATCAATGGCACAGACACGAGAACCTCGATAGTCCCATCCAAGCCACCCATCAGCAGTTGCCGGGATGCACCACGATCGCTTCGAATCGCTGCCACCATAACGTCGGTATCAAGAACGAGCCGCAAGATTTATGATATCACATGCAATATCGCACCCTACGGCAGCGCAAACGCCACATACGTCCCCCCCGAAGCCGCCCCTGATTTCCCGCCCCCTGCCCCAATCACCACATACTGCTTCCCCTTCACCTGGTACATCGCCGGAGTCGCATTCCCCGACGCCGGCAACTCCGTCTCCCACAGCAGCTTCCCCGTCAATTTATCAAACGCCCGGAATTTCTTATCCAAATTCGTCGCCCCAATAAAAAACAACCCGCCCGCCGTCACAATCCCCCCGCCGTAATTCTCACTCCCCGTATCCTTCCGTTCCAGCTTCGGATGCTCCCCAAACGGAATCCGCCAGGCAAACTTCCCCGTATCCAGGTTGATCGCCGTCAACGTCCCCCACGGCGGCTTCACCGCCGGATACCCATCCGGATCCAGAAACTTGTTATACCCATCGATCGTATACTTCAAATCCGTCGGCCCCTTCGGACCCTCCGCCACCCGCGCCTCCGTATCCTCCTGCCGCAGCAGAAACCGCGCCAGCGCCGTAATCCCCGCATCCCCAATCGATGCAAACCCCGGCATCCGCCCCGTCCCCTTGCGAATCACCTCCTCCAACTGCGCCTGCGTGAATTTCTTCTCCAATCCCTCCAGCGAAGGAAACTGCGGCGGACTCCCCTTCTTGTCCTCCCTGTGGCAACTCGCGCACCGGCTCACATACAGCCGCTGCGACGTCATCACCCCCCGCGACGCCCGCGCCGGCACCAATCGCAAAATCCACGGCATTTCATTCGCATTCACATAAAACAACCCCGTCTCCGGATCGAACGCCTGTCCGCCCCATTCCGCGCCGCCATCGAATCCCGGAAACACAATCGACCCCTCGAAACTCGGCGGCGTAAACTGATCCCCCTTCCGCACCGCCTTCCATCGCTCCAGCACAATCCGGTGCGCCTCCGGCGTCCGATCCGTCACCAGATCCTCCGTAAACACCTGCCGCGCAAACGGAGGCGGCGCCAGCGGCAACACCTGCGTCGCCGACAACAACTCCCCATCCGCCGGCGATGCCGGAACCTTCCGCGTCTCCAGCGGAAACAGCGATTTCCCCGTCTCCCGCTCAAACACAAACACATGCCCCGACTTCGTCGCCTGCGCCACCGCATCCACCAGCTTCCCGTCCCGCCGCACCGTCACCAGCACCGGAGCCGTCGGAAAATCCCGATCCCACACATCATGCTTCACCGCCTGGAAATGCCAAACCCGCTCCCCCGTATCCGCCCGCAAACACAGCAGCGTATTCGCAAACAAGTTATCCCCATGCCGGTCCGCGCCATAAAAATCGAACGCCGCCGAACCCGTCGGCACGAACACCAATCCGCGCTTGTAGTCCACCACCATCCCCGCCCAATTATTCGCCCCGCCCGTATACTGCCACGCATCCTTGGGCCACGTGTCATAGCCCAGTTCACCCGGCCGCGGAATCGTGTGAAACGCCCACCGGATCTTCCCCGTCCGCACATCGAAAGCCCGTATGTCCCCCGGCCCCGACGGATGCCCCTCCCCCGTCAGCGTCGGCACAATCAGCATGTCTTTGTACACCGGCCCCGGCGTCGTCGAACTCATCGGAAACCGGTCCACCGCCCGTCCCAACCCCTCCCGCAAATCCACCCGCCCCTGCTTCCCAAACCCATCGTCCAACCGCCCCGTCTTCGCGTTCAGCGAGTATAAATAAACACCCGCCGACCCGAAGATCCGCGCATCTTTTCCATCCGTCCAATACGACAACCCGCGGCTCCGCCTCCCGCTCTGCTGCTTCCCATCCCACGGATCAAACGACCACAGCAACTTCCCCGTCGCCGCATCCAGCGCAATCACCCGCAACTTCGGCGTCGTCGCATACAACACGCCGTCCACCACAATCGGCTGGCACTGCATCTCAGACCCCTGAAACGCATCGCCCGTGTCATAACTCCACGCCACCTTGAGCTTCGCCACATTCCCGCGATGTATCTGCTTCAGGCTCGAATAATGAATATTGTCGGCGGACCCGCCAAACCGGTCCCAGCCATCGTAACCACCGGGAGCAACACGTTTCTGCCCCCAAACAGTCATCGTCAGGAAGAGCAAACAATATAAGGCACGCATAGGAATGCCCACATTGTACACTTCAGACAGCGGCGGCTCATGAAAAGAATCCTCGCACTATTCGCAGCTTGTGTCCCGGCACTCGGCTGTTCTTGTCTCCTGGCGCCGAATCCGTGCAGCGCAATGCGCGGATCCTCGCTTGTCTTCGTCGCCCGCGTCCTCGACGAGGGGGAAGAGCGGTATGGAGGCCGCCCGGCCCGCGTCAGAATCCTGGAACGTCTTCGCAACGTGCCGGACGGACTGACGGAAGTGGACGTCGACAATTCACCGGGATCAAGCTGCTTCGTCCCCCTCTATGAAGGCGTCGACTATGTGCTCAGCGCAAACCCCAGCCGGGAACGTTCCAACCTCCTTCACATCAGCACCTGCGCCGGCAATTTCAAAGTGCAGGGGAAGCGCTATTTGCTCGACGCCCTCAGGAATATGGCAGCCGGCGGCCCATCGCGAATCGTTGGCACCGTCCACAACAGCACCACTCTGGATTACGGCCCTGTCGTCTCCGGCGCGCGAGTCGTCGCTACATCCGGCAAGGCGCGGTACGAAGCGGTTTCCGATGCCGGCGGCGGATATCAGATGTTCAACGTCACTCCCGGCCGGTATCAGGTGCAGGTATCCAAACCCGGCTTCATTGAGGACGCAAAGTTCAATCAGCGATTCGATGCCTACTCGGTGGACCCGAGGGAACTCACCTACCTCCCTGCCCATCGCCGCGAGGAGGGCGGTGTCGTTGTCATGCCGAATGCCTGTTCGCTTTGGGACGTGAAGCTCGATTCGGACGCCCTACTCACTGGCAGCGTTCAATACCCGTCCGGCAGTCCCGCACCAGGTGTCGTCGTGGAGGTCTTCCTGGCCGATGTTCGAACGGCTGTAGCCAGGTTTTTCGATCGGCTCAAGTCCGGTCCCGGCAAATATGATATTCCGATAATCAAAGCCACCACCGATGCCGCGGGACGGTACACCATCCGTAAGCTGTACGCGGGCGACTTCGCGCTCTCTCTCGACCCCACCCCCCTCGGCGCTCGTGCCAACGGCTTCGCAAAAACCGCACCGCCATCCCGGCGCAGAATTCACTTGGAGGAAGGCGAGCAGCGGGAAGGCGTGGATCTCGTATTCGAAAAACCGCGCAGTTGGTGGACACTTTGGTAGTCCAATTCCAATACCCCTGGGTGGAAGCACACATCTCCCGCCAAAACGGTGGTTTTTCCCCCAAATCCACCCCCCGCACCCACGCCACCTAAAGGACTTACAAAACGGCATACTACGTGCAATATCTCTACGCCAGGAGGCAACTTCGATGCGCATGATTGCGTGTTTTGCCGCGCTATTATTATCCATCCCACTCGCCGGGCAGGAAA
>CALFYN010001154.1 GCA_937952345.1 uncultured Acidobacteriota bacterium | reverse complement strand
CGGTGTTGTTGGATCACCTTATCGCTATCCTCCCGCGTGCGGAGGAGCAATGGAACAAGGGCGCGCCGAAGATTTGACGACGGACTACAGCGCCGGCCGCAATTTCGCCAACCCCTCGATAGCGGCGCGAGCAACTTCCACATCGCCATCGTGCACATAATTGGAGAGGGCATCCACGCTACGCGGATCTTTGCGCTTGGCCAGAGAATTGATGACACCGATGAGAAGATCGCCCTTTAGCTTTGGCAAAGCGGCACGGAGGGCATCGTCAGCCGCCCCGCGGGGCATGGGTTCCAGGGCGAAACGGGCGTAGTGGGCCAGTTTCTCATCGCTGAGTAGCGGCACCAGCGCGGGCACGGCGCTGGCATCGCCGACTACGGCCAACTTCTGGCACGCCTTGGCTTTCGCGTAGACAGACGCCTGCGTATCCTTGAGAATCGCCACCAGTTTGGCCGGAGGCAGAGCCATGATTTGAGCCGGCGATCCGTACTTCTGATCCACCATCGGAGCCGGGGGCTTCGGGGGCGCGGGTTTCGGGGGAGCAGCTTGCATAGACATGGTTCGGTTCTCCTTGTTTCTCAAATGCGCCAGGGTTCACGCATGGCGCGGGAGCGCATGCGGTTGGCTTCGTTATCGCCGATGAATGTGTCGGTGGCGGGGTCGAAGGTCAGCTTGCGGCCGAGTTGGAAGGCGATGTAAGCCGCGTGGGATGTGATGTGAGCCTGCGCCGCCGCCAGCGCATTGGAGCGCGCCTGCTTGCGCGATTTCACGCAGTCTAGGAAATCTCGCACATGCAGGGTGGTGGCTTGGGAGGCCTGTTCGCGAGTCACGGCGAGGTCTTCGCCGCGAAGATTTTCCGAAACCTGGATGGTTCCGGAGTCGGCGGTTTCGGCCCAGCCTGCATCGCCTTCGACGCGGAAATGGCAGCTTCCCAGACCCATGAAGCCTTTGTCGCGGATGACCAGCTTCATGCCGTTCGCATAGCGGCAATGAATGGAGTAAGGTGTGATGCTGCCCATGCCGCTGGGGATGAATTCGATGGGCGCGGTTTCATCCATGCCGCCGACCCAACTGCACAGATCGACCGTGTGAGACCCCCATTCCAGCACGCCGCCGCCGTGAAAATCGAAGTAGCCGCGCCAACGCCCCTGGATGTAGTGCGAGTTGTAAGGACGCCATGGGCTGGGGCCAAGCCAGCGATCCCAATCCACCACCTGCTTGGGCGGCAACGGCTCTTCCGGCAGCCAGTCATGCGACGTAAGCGGAGCCCAGCGTTCGCCGGGTCCTGCCTCGGCGTGAAGCGTGTGCAGTTTGCCGAGTTTGCCGGTGCGCGCCAAGTTGTACACCTTGTTGAAATTGATGCCGTTGCGGCGTTGCGTGCCGGCTTGGTAGATGCGGCCGAGCCGTTGGAAGGTGTCGGCCAGATGGCGGCTCTCGGCGATGGTCATACTGCAGGGCTTTTCGCAATAGACATCCTTCCCACGCTTGGCGGTCAAAGTGGCCAGAAGGGTGTGCCAGCGATCGCCGGTGGCGATGAGGACAGCGTCGATATCCTTGCGCGCCCACAGCTCTTCCTGGTCGCTGTACATGGCACAGTCCCGATTGCCGTTTTTCTGGTCGGCCATGCTCTTGATCGCCTCGCGACGGTCGTTGCGGACATCGCAGATGGCGAGCATCTGGACGTCGGATTGCACCAGAAACGAGCGCAGCACACTGGTGCCGCGGCTGCCGATGCCGAGGCCGCCAAGGGTGACGCGGTCACTGGGTGGGGTAGCTCCATTCAGCCCGAGGGCGGAACCTGGGATGATCATCGGAGCGGCCACGGCCGCCTGTAGCGCCTTGCGCCGGGAAAGGTGGTTCTTCATCGTTTGCCTGTTTCCTTCCGTGCCACAAACTATATCGCATGCGTTGCGCGTCCGCGATAGAATCGAAGTCCAACATGCTCAACCGGCGCCAGTTTCTGCAAGCCACGGCGGGCGCGGCCATTGCGGGAGCCGCACCCAACAAGCCGAACTTTCTCGTCATTCTCGCCGACGATATGGGGTACTCCGATGCCGGCTGCTACGGCGGCGAGATCGATACACCAAATCTCGACCGTCTGGCCAGCAACGGACTCCGATTCACGCAGTGCTATTCCACTGCACGTTGTGGGCCATCGCGGAGTTGCATCATGACTGGACGCTATGCGCAGCAGACGGCTTCGGATGTGATGACTCCGGGGAACATTCCGGATTGGACGCAGTTCACCCCGCAATACCTCAAGCCGCTGGGCTACCGGTCCTATCATTCCGGGAAGTGGCACATGCGGTTCCGGCCGGTGGCAGGAACTGGTTTCGAGCACTCCTACACCCTGATGGACCAGAACCGCTTCTTCACGCCGCAGAGCCATTTGCTGGACGATCAGAAACTGCCGGCGGTGAAGGCGGGCGATGGATATTACGCCACGGTAGCGATCGCCGATCACGCGGTGAAATGGCTGAAGGGGCACGCGGCGGAGCATGCTTCCGATCCCTTCTTCTTCTATCTGGCTTTCACTTCACCGCATTTTCCGCTGCACGCATTGCGCGAGGATATCGAGCATTACAAGGGGCGATTTACGGAAGGTTGGGATGTGGCGCGTCAACGCCGCTATGAGCGGATGAGGAAGATGGGTTTGGTGAACTGCCCGCTGCCTCCGCTGGAGCCGGAAACATACCCGCCGTGGAACACGCCTGCATCAGAATTGACCGAAAAGATCGGGCCGGGAGAGGTGACGCGCGCTGTCCCGTGGGCTTCGCTGACGGCGGAACAGAAGGAGTTCCAGCGCACGAAGATGGCGATCCATGCGGCGATGATTACACGGATGGATCGGGAGATTGGGCGGGTGCTGGATCAACTGCGCGCCATGAATGCACTGGACAACACAATGATTGTGTTTGTTTCGGACAACGGCGCAAGCGCCGAACAGTTGATTCGCGCCGATGGCCATGATCCCAAGGCCGAGCCGGGTTCGGGACCTTCGCATTTGTGCCTGGGACCGGGATGGTCCAGCGCTGCGAATACTCCGTTCCGGCTGCATAAATCGTGGGTGCACGAAGGGGGGATTTCGTCACCTTGCATTGTGCATTGGCCGGCCGGTATTCGGGATAAAGGGAAACTGCGGCATGATCCCTGTCATCTAGTGGATTTAGTTCCTACGATGATTGATTTGGCAGGGGGAAAATCATCAGACTTAATTCCGGCGCAGGCTCCTCCATTGCCCGGTGTCAGCCTCGCGCCGGCGTTTCAGAAGAACGGCTCTCTGCGGCGTGAGTCACTGTATTTCCATCATTTGAAGAATAAGGCGATTCGCGTTGGAGACTGGAAGCTGGTTTCGGCTGCCGAAGGGCCTTGGGAACTGTACGATGTGAACAAGGACCGGTCGGAATTACGAAACCTGGCGGCCGCGCAGCCGGCTAGAGTGGAGGAGTTGGCGAATCTGTGGCAGAGGCAGGAAGACACCTTGATCCGCCAGCGCGAATCAGCGGCGCCGATGTCGAAGGAAAACCGGATGTAGTGTTTGCCGGCACAACCAATTAGGCAGTTGATAAGGGGCCCGAGCGTTGGCGGGTCAGCGTGTCACCCAAGCCCCCATCCTTCACCGCCGTCCCAAGGGAAGAGTGCGCTTGAATGCGAAAGCGAAACCCGCAAACATCAAGAACAGCGTGCCGGGTTCGGGTACGCTCTCCAACTGCGGGTATGCCGTGTTTGAATCGGCCACGATCGAAACTCCGGCTATCGGGTTCAGCCCGTCCGTCACACCCAACCCTGTTACTGAGGACGTGTGGAATAGATCCATGGAAGTTGCAGAACCCAAACCCAACGTGTACGTGCGCAACACGCCACTGAGGTAGATCCGCGAGGTTCCCGCATCCAGGGTCACCTGCATCTGGCAGACGATGGGCAATCCCGGCACGTTTTCATAGTTTCCCTGATCGAGACATGAGCTGTTACTCCCGTTGGATCTGTTCTGCAACGACCATTGCGAGACGAACGTCTGGCTGTTGCCCGCCACATCCGCATAGCTGATGGCCCCCTCGGTCAGCGCGGTAATGACGAACACCCCACTTTGTGGCGACACGACTGTCAGAAAGTCGTTAAAAGAAGTAATCGCCTGGGATTCGTAGAAGGGAATACCCACAGGCAGGCTCGAATACACGTAATTCCGTAATACGCCATAGTCCGACTGCGCTTTTGCCGCCGCATAGCCAAAATCGAGTTCCAGAACGGAATTGGTTGTGGTACTGAGGACCGCCGGCCCTCCCTCCCCATCGGGCACCGCAATCGACGACATCGTCGATGCACCCAAAACACTAGTGGTCGCGGCTATCACCGCGGCAATCCATATCGAAATTCTCAACAGCAGAAACTCCTTTCCTAAATCGCTTGCGGTAGCGCACGGGTATGAGTCCTCGCGCCACCACCCAAAATTGTAGGGTTTGCCTCGTTTCCCGCAGGTCAGGGTTTCGTCAGGTTTCGGTGAAGTTGTTGCCAGCCTTCCGTTGGGTCATAAGTGCAGGCGGCATTT
>CALFYN010001153.1 GCA_937952345.1 uncultured Acidobacteriota bacterium | reverse complement strand
GCCCCAACGACAAGACAAGCCTCCCGCTCGATGAGCACCTGATGCCGGAAAGCTTTCGCGCGGCGGGCTATCAGACGTGGATGGCGGGCAAGTGGCACCTCGGGATGGCCGAACAGCGGCAGTTTCCGCATCACCGCGGCTTCGATCATTTTTATGGACACACGGGCGGATCGGTGAGCTATTTCAGCCATCTGCTGGCCGGCGCTTATGACTGGCAGCGTAACGGCAAGAGCGTGCGCGAGGAAGGCTACACCACGGAGCTGCTGGGCAGGGAGATGGAGACGCTGATCCGCGGGCGCGACCGCACACGGCCCTTCTTCGCATACCTGGCGTTCAATGCGCCGCATACGCCGCTGGAAGCGCCCGCCGAACGCATTGCGAAATACGCGCATATTGCCAATGAAAACCGGCGCACCTATGCGGCCATGGTGGACGTGATCGACGAGCAGGTGGGGCGATTGCTGCGTGTGCTGGAAGAGGAGAAGCTGACACGCGACACCATCGTTGTTTTCCTGAGCGACAACGGCGGCTCGGTCGGGGCCAGCAATGCTCCGTTGCGCGAAGGAAAAGCCACGGTGTTTGAAGGTGGCATCCGCGTGCCCGCGGCGATTCACTATCCCGGAGTGATTGAAGGCGGCAAGATGATCGCGCAGATGGTGGACGCGCACGATCTGTTCCCGACACTGGCGGCGGCTTGCGGGGTGAAGCCGCGCAACACGAAGCCGTTCTATGGACGCAATCTGTGGCCGAACTTTGTTTCGGGGAAAGTCGCGCCACCGAAGAACGTGATCATCGGCGCGACGGGTTCGTTTGCGGTGTTCGATGGCGAATGGAAATACATCTCCGGCCGGGCGCGAGGCGGCGATGCCATGCGGGCGCTGTTCCGCATCCGGCAGGATCCGAACGAGCAGAACGATGTGCTGGCGCAGCACGCGGAAGTGGGCAAACGGATGGCGGAAGCCCTGGCGCGGCTGGAGATGGGAGAAGCGCTGAACAACACAGGGGCCCCACTGGGCGGAGGCGCGGGATCCACCAAAGGCGGCGGGGGTAAGAAGAAAGGCTTCAAGAAAAAGGGCCCAGGCACGGGCCCACAGACCGAAACGCGGCCGCCGGTGGCGGAATCGGCCACCGTTACGCCGTAGCGCTCATCGCCTTGGCCACGGGCTTGGCAGGCACGGCCTGCAACACGAATGGCTCGCGGAACCCAGCGAGCACGGGCGCGAGTTGCTCGATGGAATCGCGCAACCCAGCCACGGTGTCGATGAATTCCCGGTCGCGCCGCGCATCGAGCGCTGCACGCAAGGCCTGAAATTCGCCGCGCAACTCATGCAGCGAATTGTCGAGCGAAAGCACCTGCGGCTCCGCTTTGCCGGCGGGCACCGCCTTCATGACGATGGGTAGCCACTGCGAGCACACCTCGCGACGCAGATCGCCGCGCAGGCGCGCGCCACGCACCAGCAGCAGCGCAGTCATGCCGGAAAGCAACGCGGCGCCGCCGAATCCGCACAACGCGAGGCGAGCCAATTCCGTGCGCGCCGGATCCGGCCCCAGGAAGTTCCAGGTCACCAGCAAGCTGCCCACGGCCACTGCGAGAACCGTACCCGCCAGCAATGCGATCTCCATTGCATCGGCGCGCAGCGTATCGCGGTCGGCGGCATCGTGCTGATCGGCGAGCAGGCAGGCCGCGGCATGGTCCTGCGTGCGCGCCATAGAAACGATTCGCCGCAACAACGGACTGGCGTGCGCCACCGGCGTGTTGAGCTTGTCCAGGAATTCGTGGATTGGTTTGGCGGCGAGAAGCTTGCGGACTTCGGCAAACGTATCGGGCCCGGAGATGGATTCCTCCGCCCATAAACGCCAGCGAAGCGCGATGCCCTGCACCGCGCCGGCGGCGAAGAACATGAGGCAGAGGGCGATGCCCCATCCGGCCCACGGGAACACGACTCCGGCTACGGCGAAGGCCACTAGAAAGGCGATGGCCCGGCGTCCGGTGGAACTCCAGCGCAGAGCCATCGGGACGCGGTCGGGCAGACGCGGTTGTGCGGTGCGCGCAGGGGCGGTGGCTTTGGGCGCTTTGGGCTCCGCGGTCTGCAAGTTCGATTGTCCCTGCGCGCGTTGGAAGGCCTCCTGCAGCCAGCGCGATGGGCAATCCGCAATGTCGCCGGTGGAGGTAATGCGCGCGGCCATGGCTAGCACCTCTTCCTGCAGCGCGAATTCGTCGAGGAAGCGCTGCGGGCCGGGCAGCAATCCGCGCGCGGCTGAACTGGCGAAGGTTTGGCGTACACGCGCGATCAGCGTGGGGCTGTCGCATTCCACCGCGATACAGTATGGCCGGTTTCTGCCATCGCCCACTTCGCCATGGTACAGCGAACAACCAGCCAACTCGCGCGGAGGAAGCTGGGTGAATAAAATACGAAACGCGGTGTAGCCGTAAAAGCCAGACCCGAGTTTTTGTGCGTCGAACAGGATTCCGATTTGCGGCATGCACCTACCCTCCCGGATATCCAATTAGTGCGTGCAAGCGCGCGGAATTCTCAGCCCGCAAATGTGGGGTGCGTTATCATGGTCGGTTCCATGACCACCGTTGATCATCTCGAATGCAGCCACACCGGCGAACGCTACGAAGCAGGCAAACTGCATAATCTTTCGAAGGCGGGTTTTCCGCTGCTGGTCCGCTATGACCTGGACAAGGCGCGCCAGGGATGGAGCCGCGACTGGATCGCCAACGGTCCCACCAGCATGTGGCGCTACGCTCCCGTGCTTCCGGTGACGAAGCCGAATTCGATCGTGAGCCTGGGCGAAGGGATGACTCCGCTGCTGCGCACGCAGCGATTGGGCGAGAGAATCGGGGCCGCGAACCTGTGGGTGAAGGATGACGGCGTCAATCCCACGGGTTCGTTCAAGGCACGCGGGCTATCGTGCGCGGTGTCGATGGCAAAGGAATTGGGCGTTCGGAAACTGGCGATTCCTTCCGCGGGCAACGCGGCGAGCGCGCTGGCTGCCTATGCCGCGGCGGCCGGCATGGAAGCGCACATCTACATGCCGAGCGACGTGCCGCAAGCGAATTTCATCGAATGCAAAAGCTTCGGCGCGCACGTCACGCTGGTGGACGGGCTGATCAGCGATTGCGCGAAGATCGTGGCCACGCGAGCACCGCAGGAAGGCTGGTTCGATGTTTCCACATTGAAGGAACCGTACCGCATCGAGGGCAAGAAGACGATGGGCTACGAGATCGCTGAGCAGATGCACTGGAATCTGCCGGATGCGATTCTGTATCCCACGGGCGGCGGCGTGGGAATTATCGGGATGTGGAAGGCGTTCGCGGAAATGGAGGCGCTCGGGTGGATTACGGCGAAGCGGCCGAAGATGATCGCGGTGCAGGTGGAAGGCTGCATGCCGATTGTGCGCGCGTATCAGCAAGGCGCCGAACGCAGCGAGTTCTTTGCTAATGCATCGACGGTGGCGAGCGGCCTGCGCGTGCCGAAGCCGCTGGGCGATTTTCTGATCCTGCAGGCGGTGCGGCAAAGCGGCGGCACGGCCATCGCGGTGAGCGACGAGGAATCTCTGGATGCGGGTGTGGAACTGGCGGCGCTCGAAGGGATCTTCGCCGCTCCGGAAGGCGCGGCGTGCGTGGCGGCCGTGCCCAAGCTGATCGCCAGCGGCGCGCTGCGGGCGGATGAACGCATCGTGATCTACAACACTGGCGCGGGGTTGAAATATCTGGAGGCGTATTCCACGAAGTTTCCGCGCATGGCGGGCGGGGAGACGGACAAACTCGGTGGGCTGATCACGCCGCGCTAACGCACGGGCTGTAACGCGGCGGCGTCGAAGGGGATGGAGTCGGGGGTGAGCGCGACGGCCATGGTCACATCGATGTTCTTGCACACTTCCTTGGCGCAGGCTTGCGCTTTCAAGCGGGCCTGGGCCGGACCGTCGCCGGACTTCTTCGCCTTCGCCGCGAAGTAGGCCTTGCCCTCGAAGCCGTAAGTGAACCAGCGCAGTTCCGGCTTGGAGAAATCCTGGGGCGGAGTCTGCAGCCACTTGCCTTCCACTTCCAATCCGCCGGACACGGCAATGGTGGTGTCCTTTTCGACGCCGAGCGAAGGCTTGCCCTTCAGCATTGCTTCATGACGGAGGAGGTTGTCCATGGCGAAGGTGTGCCAGCCGGGATCGACGGAGACCTCGACAATCACGTAGTCGCCGTTCCAGCGGGCGCGATAGGAGGCGAGGCGCTTGTCGTCGTGAAACACTTCCGAGGGTGCGGACCAGTCGCCGGCGCTCAGCACGCCGCCAAAAACAAGAAGGGCGAGAAATGTTTTCATTTGCGGAAACTCATGCGGTAGGTTTGGAGGGGCATTTTGATGCGTTGCCCATCGCGCAACACTTCCAGCGTAACGCTGTCGCCCGCCTTCTTGCGGAGCTTGATGTAGAATTCGGCGGTATCGGCTTGCGGATCAATGTCGGCGCCGTCGACGGAGACGATGACATCGCCGACTTTCAGCTCGTGGCTCTTCATCATCTGCGCGAAGGCGTCGACGTGCGTGACTTCGCTGGCGAAGCCGTTGGCCTTGAGCCCGAGTTCCTGCTTCTTCTCCGCCGGCAGGGCGCGCGAATCAAAGTAGGTGCGCGGGTCAATGCTGGCCTGGCGGAAACGGATGTCGGTTTTCCACCACAGGTGCGGCAGGCGCACGTCGAGATCGACGGGCTTGCCGGCGCGCTCGACGGTGAGTTTCATGTTTTCCGTCGTGCGCGGCAGTTTGTCGTAGAGAAACTGCAAATCGCCGAAGGTGTAGACGGGTTCGCCGTTGATCGCCGTGATGAGGTCGCCGGGTTGCATGCCGGCGGTCTTCACCGCGCCCTGCGCATCCTTCACCACGAGGCCCTTCGGGACGTCGAAGTGCAGTCCGATGATCTTGAAATCGGGCGATTGATAGAGATGCTGCGCTTTGTCGAGAGTGCCGTCTTCTTCGCGGTGGACATTGACGAAATCGCCGATGAGGTGGCATTCCACGCAGGCGCCGGCGTCAAATGTGCGTTTCACCAGGTGCGGGAACTGGCGGGGAAAGACAGGCTTCGGACGCGGCTTGCGGGCGAGTTTGCCGTCCTGATAGAGCGTGTGCAATTCGAGCCCCTTGGCCAGCGCGAGTTCAATGCTGGGCAGGCTGAGGAACGTATCCTGCGAATTCGCATCGCGCCCGCCATAGCGCAGATAGATCTGTTCGTCGGCGTTGAGGATGAAGAAGTACAGCGTGTTGTAACGGTCGTATTCAAACAGCCCGATATCGACGTTGTCCATGCGCGGCACCCGCACGCACACGTATTGCGACATCAGTTTGCCGCGCGGTGAATCTTTCGGTGACAGCACAACCTGTGCGTCAAACATTCTTCCGGCCTGTCAAGCCTCGCAGCGAAACTCGAGGAAAATCGGCTTCCCGGTTTTTTTCGCCAGTTCCCTGGCGGCTTCATAGTTGGAAAGCCAGTCAATGCCTTCGTCCTGAGCGGCCAGAGAGCCGGCCAGAAGGGTGCACGCCGCGATGGCAATGAGAGAACGGAGTCGCATGGGGTTCTTCTTATTTTCTCAAATTTCACTGCATGCGTAGAGCGTTGCTGCGAGCCGCGCCGCTCCAGAAGATGCGCAGGCCGAAGCAATCGACGAATTGGAAGTCGGCTTCCACGGGAATGGAGATCTCCGCCTGCACAGTGGATTGGCGCAAGAGGGCGGGATCGATCGGCTTTTGATCGCGATGATACCAGCGGCGGAGCGATGTGCGGATGGAATAGGTGGAGCCTGGCAGCAGAGGCACAATCATGGGAATCAGCCTTCCCGGCGCCACGCCGTTGCCGCCGGTGTACAGAAGGTACTCGCGTTTGCCATCGGGGGTGGTGAGCGTGAGTTTCACCCGGTCGGCCGAACCCACTCCCACGGTGCCCAGCCAGAGAAACATTTCGTGGCGTTCCTGCATGTTTTCGAAAGTCAGGGTCAGGTTCTGCCCGGCGCTGTCCACGGCAAGCGACAACCGCAGGCCGTTGACCGGCGTGCCCCATTCGGCGGCGTTCGCCACCATTGCCAGGAAAAACAGGAGGATCGGCATCACACCATACTGACACCGCGAGACTACGCCGGGTTCCCTGCCACGGCGAAGGCATGGCATGATAGCGAAGTGCGTGACGCCATCGAAGTGCGCGGCGTGAGTCGCCGGTTCGACGGATACTCCGCGCTCGAAAACATCAACCTCACGGTAGAGGCCGGGACGTTTGTGTCGCTGGTCGGGCCCAGCGGCTGCGGCAAATCGACGCTGCTGAATCTGATCGCCGGATTGCTGCCGCCGAGTGAAGGCTCGGTTTCCGTATTCGGCGAATCACTGCGCGGGCTGAACCGGCGCGCCGCCTATATGTTCCAACAGGACGCATTGCTGCCGTGGAAAACCGTTCGCCAGAACATCGCGCTGGGCCTGGAGCTGCGCGGCGAGCCATCGCCGGAAAAGACCACGGAGTGGATTCGCAAAGTGGGCCTCGATGGATTCGGCGACCGTTATCCGCATCAACTCAGCGGGGGCATGCGCAAGCGCGTGGCGATGGCGCAGGTGTTCATCACCGACCCGGCGATTCTGCTGATGGATGAGCCCTTCAGTGCGCTCGACGTGCACACGCGGCATCGCATGGAAGCCGAGGCCCTGTCGCTGTGGCAGGACAGCGGCAAGACCGTGCTGTTCGTCACACACGATCTGGAGGAGGCCATCGCGCTCTCCGATCGCGTAGTGTTGCTCTCGGCGGGACCTGGCTCGCGCATCGCCGGACAGTACGACATTGACCTGGCGCGCCCGCGCAATCTGCTCGATATGAAAACCGACCGCCGCTTTCAGGAGATCTACTCGGCGATCTGGCGGACGCTGCGCGAGGAGGTGCTGAAGACCCATGAATAAACGGTCGATTCTGGCGTATCAGGTGCTGCTGGGCGTGGCGTTTCTAGGCCTGTGGCAAGCGGGTTCTTCGGCGGGCGTGCTGGACAAATTCTTTTTCTCGCGCCCCAGCGATATTGCGGTTCGCGTATGGGATCTGTTCGCCAAAGGCACGGTGTGGGCGCACCTGGGTACGACGCTGGCGGAAGCGCTGCTGTCGTTTGGCATTGGCTCCGGGCTGGGCATCGTGCTGGGATTCCTGCTGGCGCGGCGTCCGGTGCTGGCTGCTGTTTTCGATCCGTATCTGCGCGTGGCGAATTCCCTGCCCCGCGTGGTGCTGGCGCCGATTTTCCTGCTCTGGTTCGGACTGGGCATCTGGAGCAAAGTGGCGCTGGGCGTCACGGTGGTGTTCTTCATCGTCTTCTTCAACACCTATCAGGGCGTGCGCGAAGTGGATCGCGTGTTGATCGACAATGTGCGCATGCTGGGGGCGACGGAACGGCAATTGACACGCCACGTACTGCTGCCGAGCG
>CALFYN010001152.1 GCA_937952345.1 uncultured Acidobacteriota bacterium | reverse complement strand
ACCTTCTTCTTCTTCAACACCGAACTCGTCCGCTTCAATCAAGGCATCACCTTCACCGCCGCTGTCCCCGAAGCGGCACACCTCCGCGGCGATTTCTCCAACGCCCGCCTCGCCAACGGCAATCTCGTCACCCTCTACGACCCCGCTACCACCCAGCGCAATCCGGCCGGAACCGGATTCACCCGCACCCCCTTTGCCGGAAACATCATCCCCTCCAACCGCATCGATCCAGTCGCCACCAAGGTAATCCCACTCCTCCCCACGCCGACCAACCCCGGCCAGGCCCTCGGCCAGATTAACTACGCCCGCACTGCCGGTAACCGCGTCCCCAAGGACAGCTACAGCATTCGTGGCGACCACAATTTCACCGCCGCCAACCGCATCTTCGTCCGCTACAGCTACGACGACACACCCCTCATTCGCGCCCTCGCTTACGGAGAGCAACTCAGGCAGTCCTCCCCCACCGCCGGCCCCCAGGTCTTCACCCGCTGGAACGCCGCCATCGAAGATAGCCACACCTTCTCCCCCAGCCTGATCGGAACCTTCCGCTATTCCGTCACCCGCCTCATCAACAACCGCCGTCCCTACTCCGACGGCTTCGACCCCACTTCCATCGGCTTGCCTGCCTACATGGCCCAGGGCATGGTCGATCCCATCTCCCTCCCCGCCATCAATATCACCGGACTCTCCCGCACCGGCTCCGTCCCCAACACCGTCGTCGGCGGCTTCATCGGCGCCACCGACATGATCAGCTTCGGCCCCACCAACCACTCCCTCCAGGCCTCGATGACCAAAACCCTCTCCAGCCACACCTTGAAATTCGGTGGCGACTACCGCGTCATTCAACTCAACGCCCGCCAAACCGGCGATCAGGCGCATGCCTTCAACTTCACGCCCGTCTGGACCCAGGGCCCCAATCCCACCGTCTCCAGTTCCACCGCCGGACTCGGCCTCGCCACCTTCCTCCTCGGTATCCCCGCCGGCGGCGTCGCCCCCGTCCCCGCGCTCGCCATGACCACCAAATACTCCGCTATCTTCATCCAGGACTCCTGGAAAATCACGCCCTCATTTACTCTCAATTGGGGTGTCCGCTACGAATACGAATCCCCCCGCACCGACCGCTTCAATCAGCTCACCAACTTCGATTTCAACGCCGCATCCCCCGTCACCGGCGGCGGACTCACCCCGCGCGGTGGTCTCACCTTCGTCGGCGTCAACGGCGTCTCCCGCTACAACGCCAACCCGGACCGCAACAACGTCGCGCCCCGCGTCGGCTTCGCTTGGCGCGTGTTCCCAAAAACCGTCGTCCGCGCCGGTGGCGGCCTCTTCTACTCCGCCACCACCGGCATCGGTGGAGGCGCCGGCGCGTTCGGAGTCAGCGGATTCCAGGCATCCACCCAAATCGTCTCCAGCCTCGACGGCGTAACTCCCATCGTCCGCTGGAGCGATCCCTACCCCGACCGCTTTAACGTCCCCACCGGCTCCCGCCTCGGACTCGCCACCCTCGTTGGCCAGGACGTGCAGTTCTTCGACCGCGGCAACTACATGCCCTACAGCGGCCAGTGGAATTTCAACATCCAGCAGGAACTCCTCGGCAACATGCTTTTTGAGATCGGCTACGCAGGCAGCCGCGGCGTCGGCTTCATGCAAGGCCGCGTCTGGAATCAACTCCCCGATTCCGCCCTCGCCCTCGGCAACGATCTCCGCACACAGGTCCCCAACCCCTTCTTCGGACAGATCTCCGTCGGAGCCCTCGCCCGGCCCACCGTCGCCCGCGCCCAACTCCTCCGCCCCTTCCCCCACTTCGGCGGTGTCAGTTCCCAGAACGCCAACTGGGCCAGTTCCACCTATCACGCCCTCGAAGCCAAGATCGAGAAGCGCTATGCCTCCGGACTCAGCGCTCTCGCCTCCTACACCTTTTCCAAACTCATGGACTACGGCATCGGCCCCTTCGCTGGCGAAGCCTTGGGAGCGCATAATTTCCAGAACAACAACAACCTCAGAGCCGATTGGGCCACTTCCACTCTCGACCAGACACACCGCTTGATCTTCAACACCGTCTACGAACTCCCGTTCTTCAAAAACGGCAACGCGGTCGCAAAGAAGGTATTCGGCGGCTGGCAACTCGGAGCCATCCTTTCCGCCTTCTCCGGCGGCCCCCTCGGCGTCACCTCGCAAGTCAACAACACGTTTTCGCAAGGTGGCGGCCAGCGCCCCAACTGGAACGGTCAGCAGCCTTGCCTCGCCAATCCCACCCCACAGCGCTGGCTCGACGCATCCGCCTTCTCCGTACCACCCGCCTACGCCTTCGGCAACGCCCCCAGCACCTTCAACGGCTGCCGCAGCGACTACACCGCCCAGATGGATCTCACCGCCACCAAGAACACCCAACTCTTCGAGCGCCTCACTCTCCAGTTCCGCGCCGAATCCTTCAACATCACCAACACCGCCCGCTTCGCACCACCCACGCAAGCCTTCGGCAACCCCCAATTCGGCGTCGTCACCGCCCAGGGCAACCTCCCCCGCATCTTCCAATTCGGCCTCAAACTGATCTAC
>CALFYN010001151.1 GCA_937952345.1 uncultured Acidobacteriota bacterium | reverse complement strand
GGCCCAGCACCGTGGAGATCATCACTTCGAGAGCAGTGCGGACCAGTTGCGGCGGGTCGAACCAGCCGACCATGGGGAGCCGCTCGCGGTGCTGTGGCATGTGTGTTCCATCATGCCGCCGGATGGAAGCGCGGTGCAACCTCGCGGGGTATACTGAATACCATTCGATGAAGATCCGATCCGTTCAAGCTTTCCTTCTCTCCTATCCGCTGCCCGGACCTCCAAAACTGACCTACTATGGCGGGGAGCGCACGATTCTAAAGCGCGATGCGATGCTGATCCGCGTGGAGGCGAACGGGGTCATTGGTTATGCTCCCGGCGCGGCCAGCGAGCACTGGAAACAGCAGATTGAAACGGTTATAGGCCCGTTTCTGGAAGGCCGCGCGGCGATGGATCCGGATGCCTTGCGCGTGCAGTTTGCCCAGCAGTACCCCAGCGACAAGGAGCTTCGCAAGATCTATTGCTGTGTGGAAGTCGCCATCTACGATCTCATCGGGAAAGCGAAAGGGCTGCCGGTTTCGGAGTTGCTGGGCGGGCGGATTCGCGACCGCATCTGCCTGTACGGCAGTGCCGGAATGTATATGCCGCCGGAGGAGTACGCCGAAGAGGCCGCACTGACGAAAAGCATGGGCTTCCGTGCGTACAAGATGCGTCCGGCCTTGGGGCCCGAGGAAGATCTGCGCACGGTGCGGCTGATGCGCGAAGCAACGGGGCCCGATTTCGGATTGATGGTGGACGCGCATACCTGGTGGCGGATGGGGGACCGTTCCTATTCGCCGGACATGATCGCGAAACTGGCCGAGCAGATGAGTGAGTACGACCTGACGTGGCTCGAAGAGCCATTGCCGCCGGACGATCACAACGCTTACCGCCGCCTGAAAGAACTCGACCTGCTTCCTCTGGCCAGTGGGGAGCATGAGCCGGATGAGAACGGATTCCTCGATTTGCTGATCGGGCCGTGTGTCGATTACGTGCAAATGGACGTGGTGTGTCAGGGCGGGTATTCCATGGGCCGGCGCATCTTCGCCGAGATTGCCCGCACCGATGCGAAGTTCGCCTTCCACTGCTGGGGTACGGATTTGGAAGTGATGGCCGCGGCGCAGATTGGAATCTGCTGGCCGGAGACTGTGGTGGAATGGCTGGAATATCCTTGTTATTCCACTCCCGGCCGCAAGTTCATGTACCCGTTTCCGCTGGCGCAGGAGATTCTCAAGACGCCGCTCGAGATCGTGGATGGCAACTTGATTGTGCCCACCACGCCGGGGCTTGGCGTCGAGGTGGACGAGTCCGTCATTGCGCGGTATCCGTGGATTCCGGGCCCGTGGTCCTTCTTCACGCTGATTTCTCCCAATGAGACATTCGCGGTGACGGCGGATCACAGCGTGAAGTGGACGGACCAGAAATAGAGGCTTTCCGTGATTCTTGAGCTGGGCGTGCTTGGCGTGGCTGCGGCGGCGGCCGGCACGATGGGGTATGCCGTGCGCGGACGCAGCGCTACGTTGCTTGCTCCCTCGCATTGGCGGGGACCGGCGGAGCGCAAGGCCATTGCGCTGACGTTCGATGACGGGCCGAGCGAATCGACGGCGGAATTGCTGGATGTGCTGGATGAGCACAAGGCGAAGTGCACGTTCTTCCCCATTGGGCGGAATGTGGAGCGGTTGCCGGATATCGCCAGGGATGTCGCGCGGCGCGGGCACGAGTTGGGGAATCACAGCTACACGCATTCGCCCTTCTATTTGCGGCATCCCCAGTTCATTGAAGATGAGATCGCGATTGCGCAGGAAGTGATTGCGGACGTTTCCGGAACGAGGCCCCGGTGGCTGCGCGCGCCGTACGGATGCCGCTGGTTCGGATTGAAGGAAGCGCAGCAGCGGCACGGATTGACGGGCGTCATGTGGAGCGGCAACGGGCTCGATTGGAAACGGGATGCGAAGGCGGTGCACCGCCGTCTCAAGGGCGCTTCTCGCAACGGCGCCATCCTCTTGCTGCACGACGGGCGTGAGCGAAACCTGCGGCCGGATGTGCGCAATACGGTTGACGCCGTGCGGCGCCTGTTGCCAGAACTGCGCGAGCAAGGCTATCATCTGTGCACGGTTTCCGATCTCTTATGCCAGAAACAACCGCCGAACGCGTCATCCGCGTCATTGTAGCCACGCAGCATTACGATGCAGCGAAGGCAGAATCTATTACCCCGACAAGCACTTTCGAGGACCTGGGCATCGATTCCCTGGACGGCATCCAGATTGTGTTTGCGCTTGAAAACGAATTCGATGTCTCCATTCCCGACGATGCCGTGAAGAGCATTCGCGGGATCGCGGATATCGTGGAGGGCGTTGACAAGTTGCTCGCCGAGAAGAGTTGAAATGAGCCGGCGCGTGGTGGTGACCGGCTTGGGTGTGTACTGCGCCTGCGGTAAATCACGCCTGGAGTTCTGGGATGCGATGAAGTCCGGGCGTAGCGCCATCGGGCCCCTGGCGGGCTTTCCGCAAGTGCGATTCCCCAATGCGGCACAGATTCGTGAGCATGATCCCGCTCTGCATTTCACGCCGAAAGAGGCGGATCTGCTCGATCCGTTCGCGCAGTTCGCGGTGATTGCCGCGGCCGAAGCGGTGCAGGATAGCGGAATCGAGTGGAGCGATGCGCTCCGTGCCGCGGCGGGGGTGATTACCGGCTCCTGCGTGGGCGGGAAGTCCACCGAGGACGGTTCGTTTCGCGAACTCTACGCGGAGAATCGTACGCGGTTTCATCCTATGATCATTCCGCGTACCATGGCGAACGCGGGTGCGAGCATGATCGGCATGCGCTATGGACTCACGGGCGCGTCGTTCACAACCTCCACGGCCTGTTCCTCGGCGAATCACGCCATCGCGCAGGCGGCGTGGATGATCCGGCTGGGGCAACTGGAAGTGGCGATTGCCGGTGGCAGCGAAGCTCCGTTCACCTTGGGGCACTTGAAGGCATGGGAAGGCCTGCGCGTTGTGTCCCCGGATACCTGCCGGCCGTTTTCGGCCGACCGCAAAGGGATGATCCTGGGCGAAGGCGCTGCGATGTTGATTCTGGAGCCGCTCGATGCGGCGCGGGCGCGTGGCGCACGAATCTACGCGGAGGTGGCTGGAGCAGGCATGTCGGCCGATGCCCATCACATTACGCAACCATCGAGCGATGGGGCTGCGAAGGCCATGCGGCTGGCGTTGCGCGATGCGCAGTTGGATGCGCGGCAGGTGGGCTATGTCAATGCGCACGGCACGGGGACGGCGGCGAACGATTCCGCCGAGTCGGCGGCGATTCGCGCGGTGTTTCCCGGCGGAGTAGCGGTCAGTTCGACGAAGTCCATGCACGGGCACACACTCGGGGCGGCCGGGGCGATTGAAGGTGCCGCCACGGTGCTCGCCTTGATGGAAGGAATACTGCCGCCGACGGCCAACTTCACAACCCTCGACCCGGCGTGCGATATTGACGTCATCGCCAATGAACCGCGTCAGGCTGCCGTCGAGGCGGCGATCTCCAGTTCGTTTGCTTTCGGCGGCTTGAACGCCGTGGTCGCTTTCCGGCGCCTATGACGCTATTGGAAGCAGCGTCGATCGCCATGGCCTTTCTTGGCCTTGGGCTTTCGCTGTTTCTGGGCTACGTGCTGTATCCGCAGCGCAGAGTGGCGCCGGCCGGGCCGGCCAGTTGGCTCTTGGTGATTGCCTATGGCCTGTGGCACCTGCTGCGATTCGGTGAGGAGTTTTCGCGATCCGCGTTGGGCGGCACACCCAGCCAGGCCTGGCGCACCGCGGCCAACGTTGCGCTGGCCGTGGCCATGTGCTGCGCGGTGTGGTTGATGCGGTTGGCAGCGTCCCACTGGAAGCCTGGCTATTTCACGGCCTTGGGGATTGGATTAATTCTCTCCCTATTGCCTCTGCCGATGCCGCTGCTCACGATTGCGCCGCCCTTTCTGATTGCCTGGTTCTATTGCTTCCATCACACCTTCGGGCTCACCATCGGGCGGCGGTCCTTGTTCGCACTGGCCTTGGGCGTGACCACCGCGTTGTACCTGCTGGCCATCCGCGGGCTGGCGATGCTGGTCGAGGCGAAGTGGAAGGCCGCGGGTTGGCTTGTGGAATCGGTGTTGATTCTCTGGGCGGGGCTGCTGTGGTTTCCCATTTACCAGGCGCTTTCGAAGTTCCTGGCGCGTAGCGCGCGTGTCTATGCCGAGTTCGGGCAGACGGTGCTGGATGAGGCGGGGCTGATTCTCGATCTGGGAAAGCGGATGCAGTTCCTTGCGGCGCAGATTGCCGCGCGTTTCGGATTCGCGCGCGTCGCGGTGGTGTTCGGCGCAGCCGTCGAACCGCGGGACAGCGTATCCGGCCCGGTTGTGGATTTGCTGCTGGCTTTCGCGGAAGCGCACCCTGAAGAAGTGTTCGCGGCCCACCGCGCACCCGATTCCGCGGTGCGGCAAGCCATGCGGGCGGAAGGCTACGGCTACATGATCCCGCTGTGTGACGACAGCGGCGTGCACGGGATGCTGTTGCTCGACCCACGCCCGGTGGCTTTGCTGGGGGACAACGAGGAAGTGCTGGCGGCCCTTGCGCCTCCGGTGTTGCAGTCGCTGCGCACATGCCAGTTGGTGGAAGAGAAGATCCGTCTGGAGAAGGATCTGCTGCGCCAGGAGAACCTCGCGGGAATCGGAAAGATGGCGGCTACCATCGCTCACGAGATCAAGAATCCGCTCAGTGCCATCAAAACGATTGCGCAGTTGATGAAGGAGGATGAAGCGGTCTCGGCGGCCTACGAGAAGGATCTCGGCTTCATCCTCAGCGAAGTGGACCGGCTGGACAAAGCGGTGCGCCAGTTGTTGGGTACATCGAACCCCACTCCTGTGATGAATGACGATGTCGATGCGAGCGCATTGCTGGAGTCCATGGTGGAGGAGTTGCAACAGCAGGCATCGGCGGCGCGCGTGACTCTCGAGTCGATGGTGGCGCCGCAAGTGGTGCTGCGGCACTCCAACCGCGAACTGGTGCGGCAGATCGCGATGAACCTGGTGTTGAACGCGATGCAGGCTTCGCCGGCGGGTGGTGCAGTGACGGTGACGCTCGATCCTTCGGGCCGTTTGACCGTCCGCGACCAGGGGCCCGGGATTCCCGTCGAAATGCGCGACCGCGTATTCGAGCCTTACGTTACTA
Organism: uncultured Acidobacteriota bacterium; assembly: GCA_937952345.1. Lineage (GTDB taxonomy): Bacteria > Acidobacteriota > Terriglobia > Bryobacterales > Bryobacteraceae > CADEFT01. Next base: position 1,131 of record CALFYN010001151.1, on the reverse strand, counting down.
CCAAGGAGAACGGAACTGGATTGGGCCTCGCCATCGTGCGCCGCAATGCCAGGCTGCTGGGTGGCGATGTGGAACTCGCCTGCCCGGAGCAGGGGGGAACGCTGGTGACAGCTCGCCTGTGTTGAAGCTTCAAACGCGGAAGAAGATCTGCTTGCGCCAGAGCGCCCACGCGATGAGGAAGTTGGCGAATGTGTAAGTGAGCGCGTACAGAAGAGAGGCATTCACCGGCGATGCAAGGGGAAGGAAAACATTCTGAAAGATCCACGCCTTCCATCCCAGATGGTGGAGCAGCACTTCGCCGGCTTCGGAAGTCAGGTAGATGGCGATGGCGTTCATTCCCAGAATCACAAACGGCTGGAAGATCCGTTTGTAGCCCATTCCGTCGGCGATCCAGAGAAACAGGCTGAAGAGGATGAAGTCGAGTCCGGCCATGAAGAGCGTGAAGGATGAGGTCCAGAGCTTCTTGTTGATGGGCAGCCAGAAATCGCAAATCAGCCCCGCCGCGGCGAGCAGAACGCCTGTGGCAAGCAGCATCCTCGTCCGCTCGGAGAGTGCGCGCTTCGCCGCAACGATGTGGCCGGCGACAACGCCCAGCAGCATGGTGGCAATGGCGGGAAGCGTGCTCACGATGCCTTCCGGATCCCACGTTTTCGTCTCCGCGTAGTTGTGAACCCCCAGCACGATGCGGTCAATGTAATGGGCGAAGTTGCGCTCCACGTCCAGATGGCCCGTGCCATAGCCTGGCACGGGGACAAACGCCATCAGCACCCAATAGCCCGCGAGCAGCGTTACGATCCAGGCGATCTGGCCGCGCAGTCCGGTTGTGATGTAGATCGGCACGGTCACGGCGTAGCAAATAGCAATGCGCTGCAGGACGCCCAGGATACGCTGTGTAGAAAGATCAAACTGAGGTGCGGCGTAAACCAACAGGCCAAGCAGGAACAGGATGGCGGCGCGGCGGAAGGCTTGCCGGAGGATGGCCGCGCGGCCCACTCCCGCGGCGAGTTTGCGGCCGAGCGAGATCGTGAGAGCCACTCCCACGATCCAGACAAATGAAGGGAAGACGACATCGGTGGGCGTCCAGCCGTGCCATTCGGCGTGCTCCAAAGGGCCGTAGACATGACTTCCGCT
>CALFYN010001150.1 GCA_937952345.1 uncultured Acidobacteriota bacterium | reverse complement strand
GAGTGACTACGTTCCAGTCGGGTGGCGTGACGCCGAGCAAGTGCCGTACGAAGAAGTCGGCGCGTTTACGGTCCCAGTAGTCGCCCCATCCGCCGTGTCCGGCGCCGGGGAGGAAGAGCAGGTCGAAGGTTTTTTTCGATTTGATGAGGGCGTTGACGACCTGCATGGTGGAGGCGGGATCGACGTTGGTGTCCAATTCGCCGACCGCGAGGAGTAGTTTGCCTTTCAGCTTGGAGGCGTGATCGACGTTGGAACTGGCGGCGTATTCAGGGCCGACGGGCCAGCCCATCCACTGTTCGTTCCAGGAGATTTTGTCCATGCGGTTGTCGTGGCATCCGGCGGAGGAGGCGGCGGCTTTGTAGAAATCGCCGTGGAAGAGGAGTGCGCCGAGGGAGTTTTGTCCGCCGGCGGAGTGGCCGTAGATGCCGAGACGGTCGACGTCGTACCAGGGGAATTTTGCGGCGGCGGCTTTGTGCCATGCGATGCGGTCAGGGAAGCCGGCGTCGCCGATGTTCTTCCAGCAGACGTCGTGGAAGGCCTTGGAGCGATTCGATGTGCCCATGCCATCCATCTGGACGACGATGAATCCGAGTTCGGCCATGGCCTGCATGGGATGGGCGGCGGTGAAGGACTTGGGGACGAAGGAATCGTGCGGGCCGGCGTAGATGTATTCCAATACGGGGTATTTTTTCGCGGGGTCGAATTGGGAGGGCTTGTAAATCAGGCCCCAGATGTCTGTCTTTGCGTCGCGGCCTTTGGCGGTGAAGACTTGCGGGGCGCGCCAGCCTGCATTGCGGAGGGGTGCGGCGTCCACTTTCTCCAGCACCTTGATGAGGGAGCCATCGGAGGTGGTGCGCAGTTCGGTGACGGGCGGCAGATCGACACGGCTGCGGGTGGAGGTGAAGAATTGGAAATCGGGGGAAACGGAGACGTCGTGATCGGCGCCTGCGGGGGTGAGGCGGGTTAATCCCGTGCCGTCGAAGTTCATTCGGAAGAGATATCGGAAATAGGGATCCTGATCTGCGTCGATGCCGCTGGCGATGAAGTAGATGTGGCGGCGCGGTTCATCGACTGCGGCTACGGAGCGGACGACCCATTGGCCTCGGGTGATCTGGTGTTTCACGCGGCCGGATGCGGCGTCGTAGAGATAGAGGTGGTTCCAGCCGTCGCGCTCGCTCATCCAGATGGTTTCGCGGCCATCGGCGAGATCCTTGCGGTAGAGCTTCGAGTAGTAGCAGAAGAAGGTGGGAGAGGATTCGTCGATGATTGCGTGTGGGCTTCCGGTGGAGGCGTCGACTTCGATGACGCGGTAGAGCTGATGGCCGCGCTGGTTGTATTCGAAGGTGAAGGCGCGCGAGTCCTTGCGCCACTCGATGCGGGACATGGCATAGGGATTGGCGAACAGTGCGTTGTCGATGGGGATCTGCTTTCGTGATGCGACATCGAATAGGACGGGTTGGGGGATATCGAGGGCATCGCCGGGCTTTACGTAAGTGGTTTCCTTGGTGCGCGGCTGCACCTGATCGGGGGGAGAGGATTCGATGTAGAGGATGCGGCGGCGCTGGCCGGGGCGGACGCGATAGACAGCGAGTTTCTGGGAATCGGGCGACCAGACGGGGCCGCCGAGGGTGTAGTAATTGCCTTCGGAGCCATCGGTGGATAATGGCTTGGGTTTCTTGGGGTCTGCTTTTTCGCGAATCCAGACGTTGTGATTTTGGAGGAAGGCTTCGAGTTTGCCGTCGGGGGAGGGAACAGGCTCGTTTTTCTCGGCGACGCGTGGGCCGGTGATGGCTCCGAACCGCGGGGAGCGTTGGGAGAGGCGCTTCGCTGTGTAGGTGTCGAGATCGATGCGCCAGCGATCGCCGGAGAGCATGAACTCGATGGTGTTTTCTTTCTCGGAGAACTGGAGGTCGAAGAGGGCGAGGCGCGTGGGTTTGAGATCGTCGCCGGTTTCGGCGGTGAGGGCTTTGGCGAGCCGCTCATGATCGAAGGCGAGGCGCGTGGTTCCCGAGGTATCGCCGAGGACGAATTCATGCCCCGTGGCCGTGCTGCGCTGATACCAGAAGCGGGAGGAGGAACCGATCCAGCGGACGGGTCCGGCAGCGCCCGCGGTGTAGGGGCGCCATTTCCCGGTGAGTTCGACGGAGCGTTGATAGTCGGCCAGCGTGCCCTGTGCGGCGCTTTGGACGGCGAGCACGAAGATCAGGGAGAGGAAGCGCAGATTGCCCATGGGGCACAGTATACTTCCGCGTCTGCACGTGTTGCGCTTCAGACGCCCCAGTAGCGGCGGTCGTACATCATGCCCATGCGGGCGGCGACGGCGGCTCCGGGCATGGAGGCGTTGAGGCCGGAGAGGACGATGACTCCGGCGGGGAGGCCGGAATGGAGGAGCCAGCCGAGGTGGGAGGGATCGCCTGTGGTGAAGAAGGCGTGGAGGCGGCGGAGGACGTGAGAGGGCACCAGGCCCATGCCGAAGAAGACGAGCGTGATCTGGCCTCCGAGGAAGAAGGAGGCTCCGCCTTCGACGACGAGGAAGGTGTGGCGGAAGTCGTCCCAGGTGAGGTCGCGATAGACGGGGGAGCGGAGGATGGTGCCCGCGCCGGGGAATTCGGTGGTGGCGAATGAGCCGCCGACGAAGATGTCATCGGGCCAGCCGATGGTGGCGCCAACGGCTAAGGCGTGATACCAGGCGCTGACGGCGACGGGGTTGTGGACAATGTTGAAGGTGGCGTATTGGGCGGTGAAGAACGATAGGGAGAGGTCGCCGCCGGCGTTGGCCTTTACCCTCCAATCGCATTTGATGAAGGTGTTGAGCACCCAGCGGAAGAAATGAGAGACGTATTTGTTTTGGATGACGCCGGGTTCGGCGGGTTGGCCTGGGGCGGGTGCGGGCGTGGGTTTGGGTTTGGGGGCTTTTTCGCCGGGCAGGGGATCGGGGTGGTAGAGAATCTGGCCGACGCGGATGAGGTCGGGGTTGGGCACGTTGCGGAATCCGGCGCCGGTTTTTTCCTTGAAACTGGTGATGTGGTCGAAGTCGCCGTAGACGGCCATGGAGTACTTGCTTAGCCAATCGCCCTGCTTGACGATGATGGACCGGTCATCGTTGATGGTGACGGAGTAGCCGCCTCCGCTGAATGTTCTGCTCATGTGTGTTGTCCTCCTGTGTGTTCATAGGTGAATGCGGGGCGGAACGGTTCAGGATTCTTTGGCAAACTGGGAGGACTTATGGAACCGATGTATCTTCCGGGCGTGGAAGCGAACCCGCAGCCGGGCGGGTATCTGAAGGCGATCGAGGCGATGCAGCGATTGGGGCGCGATTATCCGCAGATCTGGCATTTGTTCGCGTTCCGGCCCGCGGCGACGGAGCATCTGGCGCGGTTCACGCAGGAGATCATGCGGGAGCCTGCGCCGTTGAGCGCGGGGCTGCGGGAGTTGATTGCGGCGTATACGTCGCGGCGCAACGATTGCCCGTTTTGAACGAAGTCGCACGCCGCGGTCGCGGCGGAACTTCTGGGGAGCGAGGCGATGGTGGAGGGGGTGCTGGCGGATGTGGAAACCTCTGCACTGAGTGAGGCGGAGAAGGCGTTGTTCCGGTTTGTCGATCGGGTGAATCATGATTCGGTGCGGATTGGGATGGGGGATCTGGAGATGGTGCGGGCGGCGGGATGGTCCGATGAGCAGATTTATTATGCGATTACGGTGTGCGCGCTGTTCAATTTTTACAATCGCTGGGTGGATGCGAGCGGCGTGCACGCGCTGACGGATGACGAGCACAGGGAGGGCGGGAAGCGCAGCGCGGCGATGGGCTATGTGCGCAAGTGAGTTGCTTCGGCGAGGCGGGAGGCTTGGGTGAGGAGGTATTGCTGTTCGGGGGTGTTGGCGGTGCGCTCGGCGGCGCGGCGGTAGCAGGCGATGGCTGCGTCGAGTTGGCCGGCGCGTTCGAGCAGGTGGGCGCGGACGGCTTCGAGGCGGTGATGGTTGGCGAGGCGGGGATCGGCGTCGAGGGCCTGGAGGCGGCGCAATCCTTCTTCGGGGCCGTGGACCATGGCGATGGCGATGGTGTGATTGAGGCGCACCATGGGGTTGTCTTCGATACGCAGGAGAACGCCGTAGAGGGCTTCGATTTGCTGCCAGTCCGTTTCCTCGGTGGATGGCGATTCGTTGTGAACGGCGGCGATGGCGGCTTGCAGTTGATAGGGGCCGATTGCGCCTTGGGGGAGGATTGATGCGAGGAGGGCGGTGGCTTCCGTGATGCTCGTGCGATCCCAGAGCGTGCGGTTCTGTTTGTCGAGGGGGATGAGTTCGCCGAGCGGGCCGGTGCGGGCGGCGCGGCGCGCATCGGTGAGGAGCATGAGGGCGAGAAGGCCGGCACATTCGGTGTCGCCGGGCGTGAGGCGATGGAGGATGCGGGCGAGGCGGATGGCCTCCTGGGCGAGGTCGGGGCGGTGCAATTGGGGACCGGCGGTGCTGGTGTAGCCTTCGTTGAAGATGAGGTAGAGGATGTGCAGGACGGCGCGGAGGCGGGTGGTGCGCTCGGCGGGGCAGGGCAGGGAGAATGGGATGCCGGAATCGTGGATGGTGCGTTTGGCGCGGGTGATGCGCTGGGCCATGGTGGGTTCGGGGACGAGGAAGGCGGCGGCGATTTCGGAGGTGGTGAGTCCGGCGACGGTGCGGAGGGTGAGGGCGATGGCGGAACTGGTGGTGAGGGATGGATGACAGCAGAGGAAGAGGAGGATGAGGGTGTCGTCTTCGTCGGATGCGGCGGTGGGGGGCATGGCGTATCCCTGGAGGAACGCGGCCTCGGTTTCGCGGCGGCGGCGGGAGATGTCGCTGCGTGTGGCATCGACGTAGCGGCGTGTTGCCACTTGGATGAGCCATGCGCGCGGGTTATCGGGAGTGCCTTCGGCGGGCCATTGGCGCACGGCAGCGAGGAGGGCTTCCTGCACGGCCTCTTCGGCGGCATCGAAATCGTGATAGCGGCGGATGAGGACACCGAGCACCTGCGGTGTTAGCTCGCGCAGCAGGCGCCCGGTGTCCGGGTGGAGCGGCATTAGAGGAATTCGGGAGGTGGTCCGCACATGACCTGGCGGAGTTCGATGGGCATGTTGAGGGGCTTGCCTCCGGGGCCGGGGGCGGCGGAGACTTTCGCGGCGAGCGTGTAGGCGCGCTCCGTGTCGGCGACGTCGAGGATCCAGAAGCCGGCGAGGAATTCCTTCGATTCGGGGAAGACGCCGTCGGTGATGGGAGTGCCATCGGTGGCGGCGCGGACGAGTTTGGCTTGGTCGGGCCAGGCGAGGCCTTCGGCAAGGACGAATTCGCCCGATTCCTGGATTTCCTTGTTGAATTGCATCATGAACGCGATGTGGCGTTTGATGTCTTCCTGCGGCCAGGTGGCGATGCCTTGTGCCATGCCGGCCTTGGTTCCACCCATCATCATCATGTATTTCATAGCCCTAATCTCCTTTCGATTTTCGCACCGTTGGCGGGGGTGCATGAGTGAGTCGGAGCGAGGGTGGCGGATTCGACACGGGATAGAGGAAAAAACTACGAACTTTGTTTCATGACGCCTTCGGCGGTTAGGGCTTCGATGTCGGCGGCGGTGAGTCCGAGCAAGTGGTGGAGCGCTTCGGCTGTGTGTTGGCCGAGGAGGGGGGCGGGGGATTCGATGGCGCCGGCGGTTTCGGAGAATTTGATGGGGGCTCCGGTGACTTTGATTTCACCGGCTTTGGGGTGGTGCAGGACGGGGAACATGTGGCGGGCTTCGGATTGGGGATCGGCGACGACTTCGTCGAGGGTGCGGACGGGAGTGCAGGGGATGCCGGTGGATTTGAAGTGGGCTGTCCATTCGGCGGCGGTGCGGGTGCGGAAGATTTCGATGATGGCGGGTTCGAGGACGGTGCGATTGGCGACACGCAGGGGATTGGTGGCGAAGCGGGGATCGGCGATCCATTCGGGTTTGCCGATGGAATCGCAGAAGGTGGCCCAGAGCTTTTCGCTGGCGACGGCGATGGCGATTTCGCGGTCCTTGGTGGGGAAGGCGGCGTAGGGCACGATGGTGGCGAAGGCGGTGCCGAGGGGTTTGGGGACGATTCCGCTGCCGAGCAAATTGGCGTAGTTGGAGGCCATGGCGGAGATCATGGAGTCGAGCATGGAGACGTCAACGAACTGGCCACGGCCGGTTTGTTCGCGGCCGCGCAGAGCCATGAGGATGCCGATTAAGGAGAACATGCCGGCGGTGATGTCGGCAACGGAATGGCCGCAGCGGGCGGTTTGGCCATCGGGCGTGCCGGTGACGCTGAT
>CALFYN010001149.1 GCA_937952345.1 uncultured Acidobacteriota bacterium | reverse complement strand
TCGGTGACGGTGCGATTGGCCGCGGTGACGGCGCGGTGGAGCTTCTGCACGCTGGTGAGGAATTCGTGGAGCGGCTTGAGCGTGGCCGGGCCTTCGACCGTGAATTTTTGCGGCTGGCCGATGGGGGTTACGACGCCGTTGACGCGTTTGGCCATGGCCACTTGATAAGAGCCGGGAATGACGAAAGGCCCTTGGGATTGGGCATCGGCGAGTGCGGTGGGGGGCAGGCGGAGATCCCAGGCGACGCGGTGGAAGCCCTTGGCAGCAGGGGCCGTGAGGCGGCGGATGATGCGTCCGGCGTTATCGGATACGGTGAGGAGAATGGCTGGGGCCTCTTCGGCGGCTTCGGCGCGGAGTTGGGCTTGGGTGGGGTAGGGCGCGTCCTTCTTTTCCTTGAGGAGATTGCGTTCGGATTCGTTGCGCTGTTCCTTGGCTGTGCGGTAGGTGTCTTTGAGGTAGTAAGTGAAGACGGCGCCGTAGGGCGGGTTATCGGCGGTGTAGAACGATTCACCTTGCCAGGATTTGCCGCGCCCGCCGAGAGGCTGCGCTTCGATGAAGATGGTGGAGGATTTGACGGGGAAAATGGTGTCGCTTTCGGGCAGTTTGGCGCGGAGCGGGCTGTAGTCGTCGAGGATGTAGAAGCCGCGGCCGAAGGTGGCGAGGATGAGATCGTTCTCACGGGATTGGATGGCGATGTCGCGGACGGAGATGGTGGGGAGTCCCCCCTTGAGACGGGTCCAGGAGGCGCCGCCGTTGTTGGTGCAGTAGAGGCCGTGCTCGCCGCCCACGAAGAGCAGATCAGGATCGGCGTGATCTTCGGCGATGGCCCACAGCGGTTCAGTGGCGGGGAGGTTGGAGGCGATGGAAGACCAGGTTGCGCCGCGGTCCGTGCTGCGGAGGATGTAGGGTTTGAAATCGGCGTTCTTGTGGTTGTTGAGGACGGCGTAGATGGTGGCGTCGTTGTGCTGCGAGGCGAGGAGGCGGGCGACGTAGGTGCGATCGGGGACTCCGGGGAAGGTCTCGATCTTACGCCAGGAAGCGCCGGCGTTTTCGGAAATCTGGATGAGGCCGTCGTCGGTGCCCGCCAGGAGAAGGCCTTCCTTCTTCGGCGATTCGGCGAGCGCGGTGATGTTGCCGTAGAAAGAAGTGGATTGATTCTTGGCGACGGAATCGGCGGGCCAGACGCGGCCCATGACGGGGAGCGCGTTGCGATCGAGCTGGCGGGTGAGATCTGGGGAGACGGTTCGCCAGGAACTGCCGCGGTCATCGCTGCGGAAGAGGATGTTGGCGGCGAAGTAAAGGCGGGATGGGGAATGGGGGCTGATGAGGATGGGGGAATCCCAATTCCAGCGATAGGGCGGGACGTTCTTGCCTTCGACGGGTTGGATGCCGGTGCGTTCGCCGGTGCGCTTGTCGAAACGGATGAGGCCGCCGTACTGGCTGGTGGCGTAGACGATGTTGGGGTCCGAGGGATCGATGCGGGATTGGAATCCGTCGCCGCCGTTGGTGACGAACCAATCGGAGTTGCGGATGCCGCTGGCGGTAAGGGTGCGGGAAGGGCCGCCGACGGACCAGTTGTCCTGGGTGCCTCCGTAGACGTTGTAGGGGGTCGCGTTGTCGACGGCGACATCGTAGAACTGCATGGTGGGGAGATTGGCTTTGAACTGCCAGGTGGCGGCCTGATCGAAGGATTCGTAGACGCCGCCGTCGCAGCCGGTGAGGAGGAAGTTGTTGTTGTGCGGGTCGATCCAGAAGGTGTGGGTGTCGATGTGCTTGGCGTTGTCGCCGACGTTGCGGAGGGTGGCGCCGCCGTCGTCGGAGATTTTGGCGAAGACGTCGCCCACGTAGATGCGGTTGGGATTGACGGGGTCGGCAATGATCTGGCCGTAGTACATGCCCTGGCCGTTGTAGGGGGCTCGCTTTTCCCAGGATTCGCCGCAGTCCGTGGAGCGGTAGATGCCACCCTGGTTATCGGCGACTTCGATGCGGGCGTAGACGAGGCAGGGCCGGGCGGGGGAGAACGAGATGCCGATGCGTCCGGTGTCTTTGTTGGGCAGGCCGCGGATCTTGTTCCAGCTCTTGCCTCCGTCGGTGGATTTGTAGATGGCGGATTCGGGGCCTCCGTTGATGAGGGTGTAGACGTGGCGGCGGCGCTGCCAGCTTGCGGCGAGGATGGTTTTGGGGCGATGGGGAGAGAAGGCGACGTCGGTGAAGCCGGTGTGTTCGGAGATGTCGATGGATTTGTTCCAGGTTGCGCCGCCGTCGGTGGAGCGGTAGAGTCCGCGATCGCCACCGGATCCCCAGAGGGGGCCTTGGGCGGCGACAAGGACGTGATTGGAATCGGTGGGATCGATGGCGATGCGGCCGATGTGTTCGGAGGATTTGAGGCCGAGATTGCGCCAGGTGCGTCCGGCGTCATCGGAGCGGTAGACGCCGTCGCCGTAGGAGACGCTGCGCTGGGAGTTGTTCTCGCCGGTGCCGACCCAGACGGTGTTGGGGTTCTTGGGATCGAGCGCGACGTGGCCGATGGAGTAGGAGCCTTCGTTTTCGAAGACGGGGGTGAAGGTGACGCCGGCGTTGGTGGTTTTCCAGACGCCTCCGCTGGCGACGCCGACGAAGTAGTAGGAGCGGTTCTTGGGGTCTACGGCGAAGGAGGTGACACGGCCGGAAGTGAGGGCCGGGCCGATGGAGCGGAAGCGGAGGCCGGAGTAATCCTGGGCTTGTGCGCAGAGGGAGAGGAGGAGGGCGAGGAGGATGGTCATGGATGGTTGTCCTGAGGGGGTAGTATAGCGGAGGATGCGGGTGTTTTTGTTTGGGGTGGACGGAATTATGGACTGGATTGTTTGACGTGGGGGGATGGATTGGGTAGGATAAGAGTGCGGGGTGGAGCAGTCTGGTAGCTCGTTGGGCTCATAACCCAAAGGTCGAAGGTTCAAATCCTTCCCCCGCAACCAAAGACCACTTTGGTTCCGGCCAGCCGCTCACCTGCCCTCAATTCCCATCACATTCTGTCTATCGTCCGTGTCGCTCGTCTTTGTGAGATTGAACCTGGTTCGCTTCCAGTCGTGCCATCATCTTAGCTACGGCGCTGGGGAAAGCGAATGACGGGTCCCTTACAGGGGTTCGCACTGCGGCTTTTGGCCCTGATACCTACGAGGAGTTTCCTGTGAAGCGGGCGGATCTGGCATTTCTCGAAGTGCGGTGCCGATCAGGACTTGCGGCCCGGGTAATTGGGCGAATAGAGAAAGCGTTCCGGGCGCATGGCGAGCCGGCCCGCCTGTACGAAGGGCTCGCCGCGCACGGAGAGATGCTGCAGCATGCGGCCGCGCCACATCCGTAGCGTGGCGGAGTGCGCGGTGTCACCGGCGAGATCGTGCAATTCCAGTCGGTCTTTCTCGATGTGGAAGAGTTGCTCTTCGCCGTCACGCGCGTGGTAGATGTATTTCCACTTGCCGTCGGTGAGCGCGTTCCAGTGGTTCGACGGGTCGTAGCAGATGTCGTGTTCGAGATCGATGTATTCGCGCCGCGCTTTGCCGGCCGCGGCGGCGAGCAGGCTGATGCCATCCAGTTGGCGCTGTGTGGTGGCGCCGGCGGCGTCGAGCAGCGTGGGAAGAATATCCCGGATCTCCACCGGCGTGTCGTTGACCTGGCCGCGCTCGGCCGAGGAAAGGCCCTTCGGCCAGCGGAGGATCATCGGAATGCGCGCTGAAGGTTCATAGGCATAGCTTTTGCGCCAAAGGTGATGATCGCCGGTCATGTCGCCGTGATCGGAGAAATAGACGATGAGGGTGCGCTCCAGCAGTCCGCGCTTTTCCAGCGTTTCCACGATGCGCCCGATCTGTTCGTCCACCTGCGACACCACGCCGTAGTAGCCCTGGCGCGAATGGCGCGCCGTATCGTTGCCTAAATCGCCGCGCCAGATTTCATTGGACATGTTGTTGCGCTCGCGATTGCGATCGGACCACTTCGCTTCGGCCCGCGCCGGAATGTTGGCGCCCTCGTAGGAGTTGAAAATCCGCGGCGGCGGATCATAGGGGCTGTGCGGGCGAGCGAAGGAGACTTTCAGATAGAACGGCTGGTCCTTGTCGTAGGCGTTGAGGAAGTTGACCGCGGCGTTGCCGGTCCACACCGTGGGGTGAAGATGTTCGGGCAGCACGTAGGGGCGTGCGCGGTAGTCGTTGAAGCTGATGCCGGTTTCATCGGGGTTGCGATGGGGGGCGTGCATGGCGAACCAGCTTCGATAGTCGGAGCGGAACTCCGGCGCTTCCACGCGTCCCGATTCATCGAGCAGAAGCTGATGATAGCCGTGCGGATTGCGTTGCGGCGAGAAATGATTCTTGCCGATGGCCATGGTGAAGTAGCCGGCGTCGCGCAGAGCTTGCGGCTTGGTAAAGGGATAACGCTCGGCGACGCGGCCATAGCCGAGCATGCCGTGGTTCCATGGGCTCAATCCAGTAAGCAGGCCGGAGCGCGCGGGCGTGCACGTAGGCGTGGACGAATAGGCGTGGCGGAAATGCGCTCCCTGGCGGGCGAGGTTGTCGAGATGCGGCGTGCGGACCGCCGGATGGCCGTCGCAGGAAAGGCAATCACCGCGGTGCTGGTCGGCCATGATCATGAGCAGATTGACGCGCTCGCGCCGCGCTGTATTCTGCGCGGGTGCGGTGGCGGCGGCTAGCGATGCGGTGAGGAACGTGCGCCGGGTTTGGGCCATCCCATCAACTTATCAGATGCGCGGCGGGGACTTGCGAGAAAAAATCTGCAGGGCGGAGGGTGCACGGCCGAAGCCGTAGCCAATGGAGAATCCCAAAGGCGCCGCGCTTTCCTGGTAGGCTTTGCGCAAATCGCGCTGGACCATGTGGCGGAAGCTGCCGTACGGCTGCGAATAGCGGCCGTAGAGGCGTGTGTTCCATTGCGCCGGATCGATGAACCGGAAAGGGATGCCGGAGTCATCCTGCGCGATGGCGGTGCAGTGTTTCAGGACGAGATCGCGGAGCAGGGAGAAGTCCTGGCGGTGCGGCATGTAGGAGGTGGACTTGAAAAAGGCGGCCGCGGCGGAGCGGGCGATCAGATTCCGGAGGGGCTGGTTTTCGGTGAGCCCCGTGTTGTTGAGATTGGCGGCGAGATAGATGACACGCGCCTCGGCGCCACTGGCCGATTGGATTTCGATGCTCACCGCGCGGTTGCGTTTCACCGCGCCGGAGCGGGCCACGAATTCGCCGGCGTCGTTGAGCGTGACCGGCTGATGCGACAGAACGGTGTAGCCGCGTCGGGCGAGTTGCGCCAGCATGACTGGGAAAAGGCCGTCGGTGATTTGGCCGCGCACCTGCCGGTCCATGCTCGCGGTGATGAAGAAGCTGCGGCGGAGCAGGCTGTCGAGCGTGAGTTCCATGCGCGGAAGCTGGCGGTCGAGACTGGCCTTCAGCACGCTCCTTTCCGAGGGAAGCGTGCCGGGAGGTTCCAATCCGATGAGGATGTAAGTGCGTCGATTGGGGAAGAGCGTGGTGACGGTGAGGACATCCGGACCGCCGAAGGGATACAGGACCGTATTCGCGGTAAAGCCGGCTCCGGCCATTTCCGTTTGTTGAAAGACGCGCATGGCGGGGAGGCGGACCTGTTCGAACTTCGCCCACATGCGATCGGAGATCTCCTTGTGGCGCAGCCACGCGGGTTTGGATTCCAGGGCGTGGAACGGGCCATCGGGGCGGCCGGGAATGCCGGCCAGGAATCGGGCGACATCGTTGGCTTGGGGATCGGGAACGCGAGCAGATGGGGATTGGCTCGTTGTCCGCGGGGGCCGCGAGCAATCGAGCAACACCAGTGAAAAAACGCCAGTGAGAACTAACCGCGACTGCACTTGCGCATCAGTGTAGCGGATTTTTCGGCTGCCGGGGAGCGCGCCTTCGCGCGCAGGGCTATCGCCGTAGCCGCCCGTACAACCAGGGCAAGGCCATCGCGGCGAGGAATGCCAGCAGGAACGAATCGAGGCCCGCCGAGAAGGCGCCCGCCGCCGCATACACCAGCGAGATGCCGAGATTGGCGAGCGCGGTGACGGCGAGGAATCGCGCGAACGGCCTCGCCATGGCGCCGGCCATGATGACGCTGGCTTCGGCCAGCATCGGTACGGGGCGCGATACGGCCAGCATCCAATCGCCGCGCCGCTCGAAATCGCGCGCGGCCATGACCATGTCTTCCTCGCTTAGCAATCGCCCGAGCAATCCCTTGCCGGCGAAACGCCCCAGCGCATAGCCGCCCACGCAGGCTGTAGTCATTCCCATCCAGCCGGCGGCGGCGCCCAAGGGA
>CALFYN010001148.1 GCA_937952345.1 uncultured Acidobacteriota bacterium | reverse complement strand
GGCGTATGCGATTTGCCATGCGGAGCCGGTTCCGCTGGGCTGCAATCCGGATGTGGATGCGATTGTGGCGAAGGCGATGCGCAAGCAGCCGGAGGAGCGCTACGATTCGGTGCAAGATCTGGCCGATGACGTGGAGCGCTATCTGAATCAGAGGCCGGTGCGGGCGCATCCGCGTTCGGTGCGGTACCTGCTGGGGAAGTTCATGCTGCGGCATCGCGCGGTATTCGCGGCGGGGGCGCTGGCGGTGATTGTGGCGGCGGCAGGCGTGGTGGGGGTGGTGCGGCAGTCGCGGGTGGCGGAACAGCAACGGGCGCTGGCGGCGGAGCGGTTCGAGGGATTGCGGCAATTGCTGGGGACATTTCTGTTCGATGTGCACGACGATATTCGCGATTTGCCGGGGTCGGCGCATGCGCGGGCGCTGATTGTGGACAAGGCATCGAGCTATTTGCAGTGGCTTTCGCAACAGGCGGCGGGGGATGGAGCGCTGCAACTGGATCTGGCCGATGCTTACATCAAGCTGGGGGGGACGCTGGGCGATCCCTATGAGATGAATCTGGGGCGCACAGAGGAAGGGCTGGCGGCGATTGAGAAGGGGCGGAAGATCGCAGAAGCGGTGCTCGCTCGGGAGCCCGGAAACACGCGGGCGCGGCGCTATGTGGCGTTGTCGGCATTCCGGCGGGTGAATATTCTGACTTCGCGCAATGAACCGGAAGAAGCGATGAAGCTGGCGAAGTTTGCCGCGGGGGAGTTTCAGAAGCTGGCGGGGTCTAATCCGAACTCGGTGGAGGCGCAACTGGATCTGGCATTATCCACGGAGGCTTTGGCGGATCTGGAGACGGAGCGGCGGAACTTCGAAGGGGCGATGCGGCATCTGAACGATTCCATTGCGGCGATGCGGGCGATTCTGCGCATGGACAAGAGCCACTTCCGGGCGCGGCGGGCGCTGGTGATTTATCGGATGAAGCTGGCGGACCAGTATCGCAACAGCGGGAACACGTCGATGGCGCAGGCGGCGTATCAGACGGCGGCGGAGGATCTGAGTACGTTGCAGCGCGATGCGCCGCGCCAGTCGTTGCGGCGGCTGGAGGCGGTACTGCGGTCGCGCACGGGGCATCTGCTGTATGAATTGAAGCAGTATCCGCAGGCGCTGGCGTCGTATGCCGAGGAAGTGCGTGTTCTCGAGTCGCTGGCGGCCGTGGATGAGAACGACCAGCGGGCGCAGTTTGATCTGGCTGTGGCGTTGCGGAACATCGCCGAGACGTCGTGGTTTCTGGATAACAACGAGGATGCGTTGCGGTATTCCAAGCGCGGGCAGGAGATTCTGGAACGGGCGTCGAAGCGGGATCCGGGGAATCTGGTGGCGCAGGAACGGCATGCGATTTTGCTGCTCGAAACCGGATATTACTATTCGTTGCTGAAGCGATTGGGAGAGGCGGAGCAGCACTCGGCACGGGGGTTGGCGGTGCTGGCGGAGTTGGTGAAGAAGCCGCAGGCGAGCGCGAATGCGATGCATAGCTATGCGGAATGGCTGTTGCAGGCGGAGCCGCCATCGCTGCGGAATCCGAAGGCGGCGTTACCGTATGCCGAGCAGGCGGTGCGGCTGACCGAAGGGGCGGATTTCGCGTATGTGGATACGCTGAGCAAGGCGCATGCGGCGGCGGGGAATTTGCCGCGGGCGATTGAGTTGGTGGAAGAGGCGATTGCGCGCATGCCGGATGATTTTGCGACGCATCAGCGGGAGGTGTTTGCGAACCGGCTGGCGGACTATCGGAAGCTTGCAGGGCAGCGTTGAGATGGGGTTCGGCGTGAGGGCGGGCCAGCCGGGGGGCTGGCCGCGGGACAGGGGTCCCGCCCCACGACGGATTCGGCATGGAGTAACAGGCCAGCGGGTTAGGCGGTGAGGCCGCGATAGCAGAGGTTGGCGCCGAGGCAGATGAGCCAGAGGGCGAGGCCTTTGCGGAGGATGCGGGTGGGGAAGACGGTGGCGAGCCAAGCGCCGGCGAGGGCTCCGGGAATGCCGCCGGCGAGGAGCCAGCGGAGGACTTCGGTGTCGACTCCACCGGCGGTGAAGTGCATGGTGCCGGCGGCGGTGGAGAGGGCGAGGCCGAAGAGGATGTCGGTGCCGACGATTTCGGCGCTGGTGAGGGTGGTCCAGTGCATGAGGGCGAGCGAGCCGAGGGCGCCCGCGCCGGCCGAGGAGAATCCGACTTCGATGCCGATGGGGAAGCTGATCCAGGGGAGGCGTCCGGTTTTGTTTTGGGCGTGGCGTTCGGCACCGGCTTTGCGGAGGAAATTCGCGCCCGCCGAGGTGACGATGATGATGCCGAGGATGGTCATCAGCAGGCCGTTCGATCCCTGTTTGTGGAGTTGGGTGAGGAAGAGGCTGCCGAGCAGCGCACCGGGGACTCCGCCGGCGAGCAGGAGCGAGAGGACACGATAATTGACCTGTTTGCGGACAATGAACATCGGCGCGGCGAAGAGCTTGACGATGGCGACGAAGACGAGCGCGGTGCCGACGGCTTGCGGCGCGGGAAGGCCGAGGAAGATGAGGAGGACGGGCGCGGTGAGCACGCCTCCGCCAATGCCGGTGAGGCCGATGGTGAGGGCGATGAGCAGACCGGCGAGGGTGGTCATCTATTTCTTCTCAGAGAAGGTGTGGATGCCGCATTCGAGTTTGTTGCCGCCCCAACGGCCGCTGCGCGGGTTGTCGGGGTCGAAGGGTTTGGCGGTGCAGGGTTCGCAGCCGATGCTGGTGTAGCCCTGATCGTAGAGCGGCAGGGGGTCGATGCCGTTGGCTTTGACGTAGGCCCAGACGTCTTTGTTGGTCCAGGCGGCGAGGGGACTGACTTTGAGCAGGGACTGGCCGTCGGGGAGGATGTGCGTCTCGATCTGCTGGAGATTGGCGCGCGAGGGGGATTGCTCGCGGCGCAGGCCGGTGAGCCAGACCTGGTAGCCGGCTAGGCCGCGGAAGAGCGGTTCGACTTTGCGCAGGTTGCAGCACTTGGTGGGCTCGGTCTGGTAGAGCTTGCCGAATTGCGATTCCTGGTCGGCGAGGGCGAGCTTGGGGATGAGGTTGATGAGCTGGAGATTCCATTCCCGTGCGTAGCGGTCGCGGTAGGCGTAGGTTTCGGCGAAATGGTAGCCGGTTTCGAGAAAAAGCACGGGGATATCGGGGCGCAATTTGCGCGCCATGTCGAGCACCACCATGTCTTCGGCCTGGAAGCTGCAGGTGATGCAGGCGTTCGGGGAGGCGGCGAGTTGCTCGCGGACGATGTCTTCGGCGTTGCGTAGTTCGTTGGACATTTAAATTCCCTCCCCCGCGCTGAAGCGGTCGGAATTGAGGATTCCCTGCTGTTCGAGATAGGCCATGATGGCGTCGACGGCGGCTTCGCCGTCCGCCGGTAGCGGGAGCGTGTTGAGATCGACAGTGTTGGCGAATGGGGCTTCGGGGACGATGACGAGGAGCCCTGCGGCGAGGAGCGCATCGAGGCTTTGCGGCTTATCGAGGGCGACGACCTGGCAGGCGTGATCGAAGAGGCGGCGTTCGAGGCGGAGGGCGAGCGATTCGTTGCGCAGGGCGAGGACGGCGGGTTTGTGGCCGTTGCGGGCCTGGCGTTCTTCGGCGGTGACGTGCTCGAAGCGGCGCTGCTGCTCGACGGCGCGCTGGATCATGCCGGCGGCGACGGTGGTGTTGGAGACGGGATCGATGAGGATGAAGGCGCCGGTGAGGCGGTTGTCCCGGTAAGAGTCGAAGAAGATGGGGCGGGCGGCCTCGATTTGCACTTCGCCGATGTCGTTCAGCTCGAGCAGGGGCGCGGGATGGCGCTCCATGGTCTGGATGTTGAGGCGGCTTTCGATGGAGGTGACGCGGACGGAGACCTGCTGGGAGGTGTGCTTGAGCAGGAGATTGCGGCCGTGGGAAAGGGGATCTTCGACCATCCACACGAGGTGGGCGATGAACTGGCGGGCGGCGGCGGGTTGGGCGTCGGGGTGGACGATCATGTCGCCGCGGCTGATGTCGCGCTCGTCTTCGAGCGTGAGGGTGACGGACATGGGGGCGCTGGCCGATTCGAGTTCGCCATCGAAGGTGACGATGGAGGCGATGCGGCTGGTTTTGCCGGAGGGCAGCGCCATGACGGTGTCGCCCTTGCGCACTGTGCCGCTCGAGATCTGGCCGGCGTAGCCGCGGAAGTACTGATCGGGACGGACGACGTACTGGACGGGGAAGCGGAGTTGACCCGAGATCCGGCCGCCGGCGACGGGCACGGTTTCGAGGTGTTCGAGGAGCGAGGGGCCGTCATACCAGGGGATCTTCGTGGCGCGGCGGGCGACGTTTTCGCCTTCGAGGGCGCTCATGGGGATGGGAAGGATTTCGACAAAGCCCATGTTTCCGGCAAATGCCATGAAATCGGCGCAGATTTTATCGAATACACCCTGCGAATAATCCATCAAATCCATCTTATTGACAGCAAGGATGATGCGCGGGATCGCGAGCAAGGAGGAGATGGTGGCGTGGCGGCGGGTCTGGGGGAGCACGCCGTTGCGGGCATCGACGAGGACGATGGCGACGGAGGCGGTGGAGGCTCCGGTGGCCATATTGCGCGTGTACTGCTCGTGGCCGGGGGTATCGGCGATGATGAATTTGCGCTTGGGAGTGGAGAAATAGCGGTAGGCGACATCGATGGTGATGCCCTGCTCGCGTTCGGCGCGAAGGCCGTCGGTGAGGAGGGAGAAATCGATGGGGCCGGAGCTGCGGTTGACCTTGCTCTTCTGGATGGAGGCGAGTTGGTCTTCGTAGATGCCGCGCGCGTCGTAAAGGAGGCGGCCGATGAGGGTGGATTTGCCGTCATCGACGCTGCCGGCGGTGGAAAAGCGCAGCAATTCTTTCGCGGCTTCCTGTTCGAGGAAAGCTTCTATTGTGAGTGGTTCCTGTTGTTCGGCGGTGAGCATTTAGAAATAGCCCTCGCGTTTCTTGATTTCCATGGAGCCTTCCTGGTCGTGATCGATGACGCGGTTTTCGCGTTCGGAGCGGCGGAAGCGGAGGAGTTCCTCGATGATTTTGGGGACGGAGTCGGCTTCCGAGCGGATGGCGCCGGTGCAGGGGGTGCAACCGAGGGAGCGCATGCGGCACATCACCATTTGCGGCTTTTCGCCGGGGAGGAGGGGGATGACGTTGTGTTCGGGGGGGATGAGGGAGTCGTTACGGACGATCATGGGGCGGGGTTTGGCGAAGTAGAGGGGGACGACGGGGATGTTCTCCATGTGGATGTAGTGCCACACGTCGATTTCGGTCCAGTTGGAGAGGGGGAAGACGCGGATGGACTGGCCTTTGTCGACGCGGGAGTTGTAGAGGTTCCAGAGCTCGGGGCGCTGGTTTTTGGGATCCCACTGGCCGTACTGGTCGCGGAAACTGTAGATGCGCTCCTTGGCGCGGGACTTTTCTTCATCGCGGCGGGCGCCACCGAAAGCGGCGTCGTAACCGCCGGCGGCGAGGCCGTCGAGGAGGGCTCGGGTTTTGAGGAAACCGCAGCATTTGGCGGTGCCGAGGGCGATGGGGTTGGCTCCGGCGTTACGGGCGTCCCAATTGGTGTGGACATGCAGTTCGGCGCCGATGGATTTGGGATACCAATCGCGGAACTGGATCATTTCATTGAACTTGTAGGTGGTGTCGATGTGGAGGAGGGGGAACGGGATTTTACCGGGGTGGAAGGCTTTTTGGGCGAGGCGGAGCATGACGGAGGAGTCTTTGCCGATGGAGTAGAGCATGACGGGCTTGGCGAATTCGGCGACGACCTCGCGGAGGATGTGGATGGACTCCGCCTCCAAGGCTTGGAGGTGGGAAAGGGTGGTCATACGAGGGATAGGATAGCAGGGAAAATACTGATTGTCTATAGGGAATGGGGTGTTTGAGGAAGGCGGACGGGGGGCCGGTGATAGCATGACAGACGACGGGGCGAACTTCTTGATAGAGTGGAGCGGATATGGCGGTCGTAGACGCGATTGCGTTGACGTTGGACGCAAGTGGCGTCTATCGCATTGGAGGGACCCGAGTGACGCTCGACCTTGATGGTGCGTGCATTCCCGCGCGGTGCAACGGCTGAGGAAATCGTTCAGGACTATCCCAATCTACAACTTGGCGATGTGTATCAGGTACTTGGTTATTACCTGAATCATGGGGCGGAGTTGGCAGATTATTTTGAACGGCGAGCCCGGGAGGAAGGGGATTTGCTGGAGGCGAACCGGGCGGAGTGGTCGCCGAGGGGTTAGCGGGAAAGGCTGATTGCCAGGAGAAACGGCTAG
>CALFYN010001147.1 GCA_937952345.1 uncultured Acidobacteriota bacterium | reverse complement strand
CGGTGCGGATGGGGATGTTCTGGAGGTTGGGATCTGAGGACGAGAGTCGTCCGGTGGCGGCTCCGGTTTGATGGAAGGAGGTGTGGAGGCGGCCGGTGCGGGAGTCGATGCGCATGGGGAGGGCGTCGACGTAGGTGCCCTTGAGTTTGGCGAGCTGGCGGTATTCGAGGACTTTGGCGGCGATGGGGTGTTCGAGTTCTTCGAGGACTTCGGCGGCGGTGGAGATCTGCTTGCCCTTGCCGTAGCGGACGGGGATGGGGAGGCCCATCTCTTCAAACAAAACCTTGCCCAATTGTTGTGGTGAGTTGATGTTGAAGGGTTGGCCGGCGAGGGAATGGATTTCGGCGGAGAGGCGCTGGATCTCGGCGTCCATGCGCTTGCTGAGAGCGCCGAGCTGGGCGATTTCGATGCGGATGCCGGTGTGCTCCATGCGGGCGAGGACGGAGGCGAGGGGCATTTCGACATCGCGATAGAGGGCGGCGACGCCGGGGCGGGATTGGAGTTGCGTGTCTAATAGAGCCGCGAGTTCGATGACGCCGGAGGCGCGCTGTTCGACGGCTCCGCCGAGGCGGCGGTCGAGGTAGCGCTCGGAGAGCTTGGCCAGGTCGGCGGCGGAGGGATCGGGGTTGAGGAGGAAGGCTTCGAGCATGACATCGCGATCAATGGATTGGGTGGGGATGTCGAGGCGTGCGAGTTCGAGCAGGAGGGATTTGGCGTCGTGGGTGACTTTGCGGAAGGCGGGGTTGGCGAGGAAGGGCTTGAGCAGGGGGTAGTGGCGTTCAGGGATGGCGCGGCCGGATTTGGGGTTTTGGGCGATGCCGATCATGGATTCGAGGGCGAGTTCGCCGTCGGCAGCCATGGAGTAGACGACGGCGGCGGGACGCGTTGCGTCGAGGGATTGGAGGAAGGCGGCGACGGCGGCTTCGTCATCGAGGACGGCCCAATCGCCCTTGGTTTCGGCTTCGGCGGGGCCGATGTCTTTGAGGAGGCTGAAGAATTCGAGTTCGCGGTAGATTTTGCGGAGTTGCTCGATGTCGGGTTCGCGGACGGCGAGGGAATCGAGGCTCCATTCGACGGGGACATTGACGTCGATGGTGGCGAGCTTTTTGCTGAGGAGGATCTGGTCGCGGTGGTTCTGGAGGCTTTCGCGCTGGGTCTTTTTAGTGATGGAGGCGGCTTGGTCGAGGGCTGCTTCGACGCTGCCGAATTTCTGGATGAGCTCTTTGGCTCCTTTGTCGCCGATGCCGGGGGCTCCGGGGATATTGTCGATGGAATCGCCCTTGAGGGCGAGGAGGTCGGCGACCTGACTGGGGGCGACGCCCATGAATTCGGTGGCTCCGGCGGTGTCGTAGATGATGTCGTCCTTCATGGGGTTGAGCATGCGGACGTGGTGATTGACAAGCTGGAGCATGTCTTTGTCGCTGGAAACGATGATGACTTCGATGCCTTTGGCGGCGGCGGTGTGGCTGATGGCTCCGATGACGTCGTCGGCTTCGAAGCCCTCGTATTGGAGGATGGGGACGCGCTGGGCGTCGAGGAGGCGGCGGACGTAGGGGATCTGCTCGGCGAGGTCGGGGGGCATTTCAGTGCGGTTGGCTTTGTATTCGGCGAAGGACTCTTCGCGGAAGGTTTTGCCCACGGATTCAAAGACGGCGGCGAGGTAATCGGGCTTGTGGGCGGCGATGAGGCGGCGCATCATGTTGTGGAAGATGAAGACGGCTTCGGTGGAGAGTCCGGTGGCGGTGCGCATGGGAGGGGCTCCGGAACGCGCCCGCGCGTGATAGGCACGGAAGATGAAGCCGAAGGAATCGATGAGGAAGAGGCGGGGCGCGGGCATGCCCCTTATGATAGCGTGAGACGCGTTTTTACCACACTGCAACAGTGGGAGTGTTGCAAAAAAGACACAGGTGACAAGTTGTAACTTATTCTGGCATAATCACTTACTTGGTGGGGACCTCTCTCCCGCGGAGGCTCTTTTGAGATTTGAAACGACGGTAAACCGCCCGGTGGAAGCACAGGGCGTCGGCCTGCATCATGGTGTGCCGGTCAAGATCAGGATATTGCCCGCCCCGCCCATGACCGGTATCGTCTTTGTGAGGACGGACCTGGACAAGTTTCCCATCCCAGCCAGTTGGCGATATGTGGCGAGGGTGAGCTACGCGACCAGTTTGATGCGGCAAGGGGTTTTGATTTCGACGACGGAGCACCTGCTGAGCGTGTTTTACAGCATGGGGATCGACAACGCGTACGTCGAGATCGACAATCTGGAAGTGCCGATTCTGGACGGGAGCGGCGAGCCCTTTGTGAAGCTGATTCAGGAGGCGGGGATCCGGACGTTCCGGCGGCGGAAGCGGTACCTGCGCATCCGGCGGGAACTGACGGTGGAGGCGAAGGGGAAGCGGATTACGATATTGCCATCGGATTCGTTTTTCCTGAACTGCCAGATTTATTTCGATCATCCGCTGGTGGGGCATCAGGAGTTGCAGATGGAAGTGACTCCGGAGGGATATGCGACGGAGATTGCGCCGGCGCGGACGTTCGGGTTTGCGTGGGAACTGGATGCGATGCGGGACATGGGGTTGATTCGCGGGGCGAGCATCGACAATGCGGTGTGCTTTGAGCGGGAGACGGTGGCGAATCCGGGCGGGCTGCGGTTCGCGGACGAATGCTGCCGGCACAAGGCGCTGGACCTGATTGGGGATTTGGCGCTGATTGGGAAGCCGCTATTGGGGCACGTGATTGCGGAGCGCGCCGGGCACGCGATGCACACGGCGCTGGTGTCGAAGATCATGTCCGATCCGTCGCTATATGAGCTGGTCACCTACGATCAGGTGGCGCTGCGCGCGGCGGCGCTTGTTTCGTAAACTGTGCGGCACATTCCGAATCTCATTTGCCTGTTGCGCATTGCGCTGACTCCGC
The DNA here is from genome assembly GCA_937952345.1 of uncultured Acidobacteriota bacterium. Classification (GTDB taxonomy): domain Bacteria; phylum Acidobacteriota; class Terriglobia; order Bryobacterales; family Bryobacteraceae; genus CADEFT01. The sequence continues at coordinate 1,887 of CALFYN010001147.1, read as the reverse complement.
TGTGCGTGTGGCTGATTGTGAATGGACGGTGGGAAGCGGCGTTGTGGTGGACGCTGTTCACGGGATCTACGGATTACTTCGATGGATACCTGGCGCGGCGGATGAATTGGAACAGCCAGTTGGGGGCTTATCTGGATCCGGTGGCGGACAAGGTTCTGATGGCTGGGTGTTATGTGGCGCTGGGAATGGCGGGCGCGGCTCCGTGGTGGCTGGTGGCGATGGTGTTTTCGCGCGATGCTCTGATCCTGATGGGAGCGGCGGTGGTGTACGGGAAGGTGGGGAAACGTGACTTTCCGCCGACGCGGTCGGGGAAGATCAGCACGACGATTCAGATTACGGCGATTGTGGTGATTCTGGGCGCGCTGGCGGGACATTTCCCCCTGCGTGTGGCGCCGGTGGCGATTGGGGCGGTGGCGGGCGGGACGCTGTACAGCGGGCTCGATTATGTGCGGCGGGGCTGGCATATGATGAAGGGATGATTGCTGCTGCCTTTGTGCTGTTTTCGGCTGGCTTGTTTGCCGAGCCGCTGCGGATAGAGCCCGCGGGGTGGAAGATGTGGTCGCAGCGGGCGGCGACGGCTCCGAGGGTATCGCGCGATGCGACGATTACGCGGAGTGGGAAGGGATCGCTGGTGGTGTCAGGCAATAGCAACGCGGCGGTGCACGGGGGCTGGGAGAATACGATCGGCGGAGTGGCCGGGAATCAGTGGTACCGGTTTGCGGCGTATTTCCGGACGCAGGGCGTGGCGCATCCGAATTATCAGGTGTTGCCGCGATTGGATTGGAAGGATGCGGCGGGGAAGCGTGTGGGGCAGCCGGATTATGTGTACCAGACGCGGCAGGAAGGGGATTGGACGAAGACGTGGCTGGAGGTGAATGCTCCGGAGGGGGCGCGGAGTGTGGTGGTGCAGCTTTATTTGAGCAATGCGCCGGGCGGGATGGTCTGGTGGGATGACGTAAGCCTGGAAGCGGTGGATGCGCCGAAGGAGCGGCGAATCAAGGTGGCGACGATCAATTTGAGGCCGTCGCGTCTGCCTTCGCGCGAGGCGAACGTGGAGGCCTTTGTGGCAGCGGTGGACAAGGCAGCGCCGGGGAAACTGGATGTGATTCTGTTTCCGGAGGGGATGACGGTGGTGGGGACGGGGATCAGTTACGTGGATATCGCCGAGCCGGTGCCGGGGCCGACGACGAAGCGATTGGGGGAGCTGGCGCGGCAGCGGAATTCGTATGTAGCGGCGGGGTTGTATGAATCGGAAGGGCAGGCAGTATATAACACGGCGGTGCTGCTGGATCGCGAAGGCCGGCTGGTGGGGAAGTATCGGAAGGTGTATTTGCCTCGCGAGGAGTATGAGGCTGGATTGACGCCGGGCAATGCGTTTCCGGTGTTCGATACGGATTTCGGGCGAGTGGGGATGATGATTTGTTACGACGTGTTTTTCAGCGATCCGGCGAAGGCGCTGGCGGCGCAAGGGGCGGAGGTGATTCTGCTGCCGATTTGGGGCGGGGATGAGACGCTGGCGAAGGCCCGGGCGATTGAGAACCGGATTTTTCTGGTGACATCGGGGTATAACCATCCGACGTACATCATGGATCCGTATGGGGAGCGGGTGTCGGAGGCGCATGAACGGGGGACGGCGGCGGTGGCGACTCTGGATTTGAACCGGCGGTATCTGGAGCAGTTTTTGGGGGAGATGAAGCAGCGGCGGGTGAAGGAGGCTCGGGTGGACGTGGCGGTCCCGGCTCCGAGTATTAACCGGTAGGTTGGGTGGAGGTCGTGATCGCTGGTCCGAGTTGTACCAAGGCTCCGGCTTCTATGTCCGCAGCGTGCTGGAGCCTCAGGTGGTCGGGCAGCGTTGCGCTTGAGTTGCGAGACGGGATGGCGTCATGG
>CALFYN010001146.1 GCA_937952345.1 uncultured Acidobacteriota bacterium | reverse complement strand
GAGCCGTCCGTGAAGTCTGCGAGCTCATTCTCAAAGCCCAAGGCCACTGGCAAGCGCTCCTCAAGAAATACGAAGTGGAAGCGTGACCCCTACGGCCCGGCTCTATTTCCCTGTTCGCTTCGCCATAGTCGCGGCCGTACTCAGCACCATCATCTTCTTCCTCGCTTGCCTCGGATGGGCCAACGCCTGGACTACCGCGCCGCTCGCCATCGCGGCCATCTACTTCCTCCGGCCCTTCACCTTCGAGCGGCCTCCGCAGTGGGCCATCTGGATCGGCTGGGTCTACCTCGCGCTCTATCTCCACTACGCCCTACAACCCGAAACACAGAGCGACGCTCTGCATTACCACCTCACCGTCGCCACGCACCACGGCTTCCCGGATCGCATTGCTTTCTACGACGTCATCCCACAAGGCATCGAAATGCTGTTCACCCTCGGCTACAGCCTCGCCGGAGAACGCGGCGCAAAACTCATCCACCTGATATTCCTCATACTCAGCGTTCCGCTCATCGTCCGCATCGGCGCCCAACTCAACATCGCTTCAAACACCGCCTGGGCCGCCGCTCTCTTCTACGCCCTCACCCCCGTCGTCGGAATCAGCGCCACTTCCGCCTACAACGATGCCGCCATGGTCTTCTACCTCCTCGTCGTGATGCATCTCCTCCTGCAGCGCGATTCCGAACCCGCCGCACTCGGCATCGCCGCCGGATTCGCCTACGCCGTCAAATTCACCGGAGGCCTCGCCGCGCCCCTAGCCTTCCTCCTCCGTCCTTCGCGCACGCTGCTTCTCGCCGCCCTTGCCATGATTGCCCCATGGGTCATCCGCAGCGCCGTCCTCACTGGAAACCCCGTCGCCCCGCTCTTCAACAGCATCTTCCCCAATCCCTTCTTCCACATCAGTTCCGAACGCGAACTCGCAGCCTACCTTCGCACCTATGGCGATGTCCCCTGGACCTCCATCCCCCTCCAACTCACCGTCTACGGCGATGCGCTCCAGGGACTGCTCGGCCCGCTCTGGCTCGCCGCGCCCATCGGACTGCTCGCCCTCCGCACCCGTCACGGCCGCATCCTCTGGCTTGCCGCCATCCTCGCCGGCGCACCGTGGATTCTCAACATCGGCACGCGCTTCCTGATGCCCGCCCTGCCCTTCCTCGCCCTCGCCCTGATGGCCAGTCTCCCGCGGGCACTCATCCTCTCTTTCGTGCTCACCCACGCCATCTTGAGTTGGCCGCAAATCATCCCGCTCTACGCCGCCAAAGGCGCATGGGCGCTTGGCGTCACCCAACCCGGCAACGAACGCCAACTCGCCAGACTCGTCGAAACAAACACATCCCCCGATGCACGCATTCTCGATCTCGCCAACGCGCCCGCCGCAATCACTCCCCGCAACCTCGTCAACGCCTGGCAAACCGCCCAAGGCGACCGCCTCGTCCGCTCCCTTAATACCGCGACGCTCATCGAATGGCGCACCAAATTCCCCACCCAATCCCTCAACGCCATCCGCGCCCGCTTCGCCTCAGACCTGCACGAACCTATCGCCATTCACGAAATCGAGCTCCCCGGACTCAAGCCGGACATCCTCTGGACCATCCGCTCCTGGCCCAACATCTGGGAATCCCCGCTCGCCCTCGATGGCAACCTTGCTTCCAATTGGGCCACCTGGCAACCGCTCCGCCAAGGCATGTTCTACGAGGTGGATTTCTCCTCCACCCAACAACTCACCGAAATCGCCGTCATCGCCGCAAGCTCCGCGCGCACTGCGAAACTCGAACTTTGGGGCCGCGACAAACAAACCTGGCGATCCATCCCTATTCCCCAACGCCCCGCCGTCCGCGCGCCGCTGAATCTCCGCCACAGCGCCATGCGCTACCTTCTCCGCGAAGGCATCACCCACATCCTCGCACCCATCGGCACCGACGCCTTCGGTCAAATCGGCCTCGACATGCGAGCCAATCCCGCCGATTGGTGCCTCGATAAAATCGCCGCATTCGAAAACGTTACCCTCTACAAAGTCCGCCCCCTACCGTAACAGCCCCTGCTTCGCCAACTGTTCGATGTATAATTCGATCTATTATCGGTCCATCCATGCGGTTTGACCCCGGCAACTATCGTCATCAATTCATCTCTTTTGCTCTGTTTCTGCCGTTCTTGTGGCTCACCCTGAAAGTGTTTGGCCCCATCGATCAGTTTCAGGACGAAAGCAAGAAACGGATGTACGCTGCTCTTGCCGTGGCAGTCGGAGCAATCGGAGGCGCGAATCTCTTGGGGAGATCCCACGTTCAACGGCGTCGCGAGGAATTGGCGCACCGCATTCGTCAAATCGTTCCGGAATTTGAGCAACCCTGGCTTTTCTCGGAGGCGAAACTAATTGAATACGAGGGCACAGTAAACACGAAGACTGTCTGGGTCATCACTCCGGATCTGGCGAAAGATGGCGAACCTGGAGAGTCTGCGTTTCAGGATGTGGTTCGGCATAATCTGCGAAGAGGAGTCCAGTATACGTATATCTACCCAGACAACGAACTGACTCGGGCACGTGAGGTAGGGCTGCGGATGCTGTTTCGCGGTCACCAGAAATTGCTGACCCGCTGTGTGTTACCAGGTGAAGACTTTGCAAAGTTGGCCATCGCCCACATGGTCATCTACAACCCTGAGATGGACAATGCACGCGGTTCCACAACAGTGTTTCTGGAAGCGCCGGTGGGTGGTCCGCCGCACTGGGTACGTATTCAGGACAGGAAAGCAGCTGTGAAGCTGATTGGGCGCTATGCAAGGGTATTGGAGAGTTATCCGCGAAAACGAGGTGTGAATGCCTGAAATGCGTGAGGATCGCCCCTCTCTTGTGTCATTGGCTGCTTCACTGGCCACAATTGCGGCCCTCATTATAC
>CALFYN010001145.1 GCA_937952345.1 uncultured Acidobacteriota bacterium | reverse complement strand
TGGTTGATGGAGATGGTGGGAATCTTGTCAAAGATTTCCTTGCGCTCGGGGAAAATGTACGGGTAGCTGATGCCGTAGGCGCTGCGGCGGTGCACGCCGCGCTGCGTTTCGACACCGATGTAGACGCGGTCCACCGAAGCCGAGATGGAGAACTCGTTGATCATCGTCGGGCTGAGGGTCCAGATGTGGTTGATCGATGCCGTGTCGTTGGGGCGCGACCAATCCTGCACCGCGCGGTCAAACGTGCCGCGGAAGCCCTGCAGTTCGTTGTATTCGTAGTTCATCCAGCGCACGCGGAACGTCTGATTGTTGGTGGGCAGGAAGTCCACCGAAAGCGTGTCCTTGCGCTGATTCTGCGGCTGCGGGCGGGCTGCGAACCAGTTGTTGCGGCCGTTCTGGAAGCCGGGAATTGGCTCCGGGAAAGCCTTCAGCAGGCCCAGTCCGTTTGCGCTCAGGCGCGAGGTCGGGATGATGTTGTTGGCGAAGGGCTGGCGATTGGTGGGATCGAGCACGGTGCGCGTGCCGGTGAACAGCGGGTTTGCGGAAAGCAATTCGCTGAAATTGCCGCTGCGCATGGCGAGCGTCGGCACCACGCCTTGCGAGGTGACTTCGCGGCGGTAGCGGATATATTCCTGCGAGAACAGGAAGAACAGTTTGTTCCGCTCCGTGTTCCATTTGCCGAGCAGATAGACCGGCCCGCTCAGCACGTAGCCGAACTGGTTGAACGTATTCTGCGGCTTCTTCTGGTTCTGCAGGTTGCGCGACCAACTGTTAGCGTCGAGCGAACGGTTGCGCAGGTAGTCATAGAGCGACAGGTGGAAATCGCGGCCGCCGGATTTCGTCACCATGCGGACCTGTCCACCGGCCGAACGGCCGTACTCGGCGTTGTAATTCGAGGTGAGGATCTGCACTTCCTGGACGGTTTCGACGTCGGCTGTACCGACCGAAGTGCCGTTGGAGCGCGTGCGGATGCCAACCGCGCCATCGAAGGTGATGAGGAAGTCCTGTGTGCGCGCGCCGTTGATGGCAAGTCCGGCCGAGTCGAGGCCGAACGTGAAGCGGTTCATCGAACCGGAGCGCACGCCGGGCTTCAACTGCGCCAGCAGCAGCGGGTTGCGGCCGTTCAGCGCCATGTTTTGAATCTGCTGCGATTCAATGGTGCGGCCGACCGTGGCCGAGTCGGCCTGGACGACGGCGACCGATGCGGAAACTTCCACCGATTCGGTGACAGCGCCGACTTCGAGCACCACTTCCATCGACAGCGGAATGGCCGCGTCGAGCTTGTTCAACTTCTTAACGTATTTCTTGAATCCGGTCATTTCCGCCGTAACGGTGTAATAGCCGGGAGGAAGGTTGGTGAGAATATAGTAGCCTTCGGCGCTGGTGGTTGCCTGGCGCTCGATACCAGTGGCTTCGTTTGTCGCCGTAACTTTTGCGTTCGGGACATTGCCGCCGGATGCGTCGCGGACGTAGCCGACAATCTGGGATGTGTCGGATTGGCTAAAAAGTAACGTTGTGGCGAGCAGGCACGCGGATAGCTAGCCCGCAGGACGGGACACAGGTGTTTTCAACATAGAACCCCTTAAAGCTTTCCAGTTTGGACAGTAAGCGTAGGGATTGCCCCAATACTAGGGGGAATCCCAGAAACTAACCCTTTCGATCCATTACATCCGAAGGTAGTGGCCTGTGAGTCAGGTCACTTACAGAATCGACTTATTGAGGCGGGCCCGCTCGGCGATGGAAAGCAGGTAGGCGGTGAGCAGTCCGAAGGGGATGGTGAGGCCGGCGGCCACGGGCCAGCGCACTCGGAGTTCCTCGGGCGCGATGAGATACCTGGCGCCCAGCAGAAGCAGGGGAATCCCCCACCAGGATCCACGCCAGAGGAGCAGCGCCGCCATGCCGCCCGCAAGCAACAGGGCGCCCACCGGGTTCCAGGGTAAGTCGCTCAGGCGCGCCACGCCGAGCATCAGGAGCACCATTCCGGCCACGCCCGCGATGACCGTGCCAGGACGCAGGAACTCCAGATAGCCGACGAGTGCTCCGCCGATCATGCAGCAGAGGGCGGCTTCAGCGGGTAGCAGCTTCAATCGATGCGCTCGTAGGCGGGAATGGTGAGGAACTCGACGAAGTCGCCGCGGGTCATCATGTCGGCGAAGATCTCGGCAGCCACGCGCTTCATCGGCGTGCCGGGCTGTTGCGCCAGTTCCTGATTGATGACCGTGCGCACCATGGCGGCTGTGACGGCCCGGCCATCCTTCAGCTTCACGCCATGCTTCAGCCACTGCCACACCTGCGACCGCGAAATCTCCGCGGTGGCGGCATCTTCCATCAGGTTGTAGATGGGGACACAGCCGTTGCCGTTGAGCCACGCTTCCAGGTACTGAATGCCGACGTCGACGTTGATGCGCAGACCCTCTTCCGTGATATCGCCGCTGTGCGGTTGCAGCAGATCCTGCGCGGTGATGTGGACATCCTCACGCTTGACGTGGATCTGATTCGGCGTGGGCATGCCGGCGTCGAAGATCTCCTTGGCGATCGGCACCAGTCCGGGATGCGCCACCCATGTGCCGTCATGTCCGGCGTTCACCTCGCGCAGTTTGTCGGCGCGCACTTTTTCGAGGGCAGCCGCATTGGCCGCCGGATCGTTCTTGATGGGGATCTGCGCCGCCATCCCGCCCATGGCATGCACTTCGCGCTTGTGGCACGTGTGGATGAGCAGATCGACGTATGCCTTCAGGAAAGCCTTGTCCATGGTCACTTGCGCGCGGTTGGGCAGCACTTTGTCGGCGCGGTGGCCCAGTTTCTTGATGTAGCTGAAAATGTAGTCCCAGCGGCCGCAGTTGAGCCCGGCCGAGTGGTCGCGCAGTTCATACAGGATCT
>CALFYN010001144.1 GCA_937952345.1 uncultured Acidobacteriota bacterium | reverse complement strand
CCGTGTGTTCTTCGCCATCTCCTCCAACACCGCGCGAGTCCCCGCATCGCGTGCGGCGGCGCTGCCCCGCGGAGCCCCAATCGTGAAAATCCAATTGAAGAAGCGCAGCTCAAACGCCCCGCTATTCCGCATCCCGAAATAGCCCGCATTGGCCACCGCATCCACCGGGATCACCGCCGCCAACCCCGGCGCGCCCGACAACGCCAGTGCATGCTGGGTCCCGCCTCCATACGATGTTCCGATGGTCCCGATCAACCCCGTACTCCACGGCTGCTTCACAATCCACGCCGCCGTATCGTAGCCGTCGTTCACATCCCCCAGCAGGAACGACCATCGTCCTTCGCTCGCATAGCGCCCCCGCGTATCCTGATTCACAAAAACATAGCCGCGAGCCGCGTAAACAGGGCCTTCGCCGCGGCTCTTACCGTACGGCGTGCGGTTGAGAATCACAGGAAATCGACCCGGCTTCTTCACGCCACTCGTAGCCGGAAAGTAGATATCGGTCGCCAGCGCCACCCCATCCCGCATCGGCACGGCGACGTTCGTTTCCACGGCAAAATCCTGCGCCACGGCAAGGCGTAGAAGGAAAGGGAGCAGCAGCAATGTAGGCATCGTGGCTGACTATAACAAAACCAGCCGCTCTACTTCCGCCCAATCCCAATGATGGACGCCGGTCCCCACGGCAGAAAGCGGTCCACCACCCGCCAAAGCCACACCGTCTTATCGAACACCCGCAATTGAAACGGGCTGATCGTATCCCGCCCCAACAACTTCCCGTTGAAATACCACCCCGGCAGCGAAATGCGATTGAACTCCAGGATGCGCTCCACCACAAAGCCCGCCTCCGTCATCGCCTGCCGTAAACGGTCCCGCGAATAACGCCGGTGATGTCCCAGCGCCTCATCAATCTTCCCGAATGCCCACTCCCCTTGCGGCACCAGCACAATGGCGCGTCCGCCCCGCACCAGCGCCCTGTGAATATTCCGCAGCCCCGTCCCTTCCGCCTCCACATGCTCCAGCACATTCAGGCACACTACCGTGTCCACCGCCTCGCCCAGATCTTCGAAATCGCCCGGATCGCTCAAATCGCATCGCCGTACCGTAACGTTTGGCCGGTGTTGCAGCCGCGCAGCCAGCCGCGAAACGTGTTCGGCATCCACGTCCGTCGCGATATACCGCCTCCGCCGCGCCACCAGTTGCCTCGTCAGGTTCCCGATCCCCGCCCCAATCTCCAACACCGACTCACCCACATACGGCCGGATCGTATCCGCCATCCACCGGTTAAACCGTACCGCCCCCGAAAACGCCTCCAGTATCTCCGGGCCCGTGTCCCTGTATATATCGCTCGATACCCAGTAGCGCAGAATCACCCCCAACGCCGCCAGTGCATCGGTAAACCCGATCTTCTTCCCCTCTGCATAGGTGCGCCCGTGATAGCTCACCGGCACCTCGTAAATCCGCGCCTCCCGCTTCGCCAGCTTGATCGTCAGCTCCGGTTCTATCCCGAACCGGTTCGAACGCAGTGGAATGCTCCGCACCAGCGACGTGCGAAATGCCTTGTAGCAGGTCTCCATATCCGTCAGATTGAGATCCGCCGCCACGTTGCAGATATTCGTCAGCAGCCAGTTTGCCAGCGCATGCCAGAAATACAACACCCGCCGCTCGCTCGAAACCAGAAATCGCGACCCGAACACCGCATCCGCCCGCCCGTCCAGCAGTGGCTTCAACAGTTTCCCGTACTCGCAGGGATTGTACTCCAGATCCGCGTCCTGAATAATGCTGAACTCACCCCGCGCCTGTTCGAGTGCTGTCCGGATCGCTGCCCCTTTCCCTCGATTCCGATCATGCCGTATCACCCGCACCGTGTCGGGATGCCGCGCCGCCACTCCCGCCAGCACCTCCGCTGACCCGTCATCCGATCCATCATCCACCACGATCACCTCGCGACGCAGTCCACCCGGCAGCGGGGCTTCCACCACGCGCTCCAGAATCGCCGCCGCGAATTCCTCCTCGTTGTAAACGGGTACCAGGATCGAGAGCAGGTTATTTATGCTGCAGTTCCCAGTCGTAGTGGATGCCGGGGTCGTCGTGGGGGATCCGGCCTTCATCCTTTGGATTATAGGTCTTGTCGGTGATGTAGATCAGCATGCCCGGCTCCACTCCCACCACCTTGTAGCCGTGCGCCACTCCCGGTGGAATGCGAATCTGCCAAGGACGCATGGCCCCAACATACAGCGTGTTTCGCCGCCCAAAGCTCGGCGATCCCTTCCGGCAGCGGCGGGAATGTTAAACCCTGCAAGCCC
>CALFYN010001143.1 GCA_937952345.1 uncultured Acidobacteriota bacterium | reverse complement strand
TAGGTGAGCGCGCGCCCCATCTCGCCGCGCAGCCAGCTTTCAAGATGGACCTCGTACACCGAGACGGGCTGCCGCAGAATGTCGGCCCGGCCTCGGCGTTCCATCCATTCCGCATCCTGCCATTCATAGCGCGGCACATCCCAAACGAGCGACGCCTGCTTGGGGGGCACTTCCGTGTGAAAGGCATACGGATCGGCCTTCAACTGCACGTGGCCGCCGCGCCACGTCACGGCGTATTTGTAGGCCGCGCCGCGCTGCACGCCGGGAATGAAGACTTCCCAGACACCACCGTTGCGCAATCGCATGGGATGGCGGCGCGAGTTCCAACCATTGAAATCGCCCGCGACGCTGACAGTCTGGGCCGACGGAGCCCAAACCGCGAAGCGCACTCCATCGACGCCCTGGCATTGCACCGCATGCGCTCCCAACATGCGCCATGCCTCCTGCAGCGTGCCTTCGCTGTGGAGATGAATATCGAAATCGGTAATCAGCGGCGGAAAGCGGTAGGGATCGTCCATCTCCTCGACCACTTCGTGCGGCCACGTGACGCGCAGCCGGTAGGCGCCGGGCGAGTTGTCCATGCGTCCGACCCAGAATCCCTCGATGTGGCGCTTTTCCATGGCCACTTCCCCGCCCCCGCTCGCCACCGCAACCTTCTCCGCAAACGGAATCCAGGCCCGCACTTCCCAGTGCGTGGCGCCGGACTCGTCTTCCACCTCATGCGGTCCTAATATCCGAAACGCGTCATGATGATGGCCGTATACGATGGCTTCGATGTCGACGGGGGTCACCAAGTTATTATGGCAACAATGCGCGAGTTCATTCAGCGGTTGCCCAAGGCCGAGTTGCACGTCCACCTGGAAGGATCGATTGAACCAGGCACGTTGCTGGAAATCGCGCCATCGCTTTCACACGCGGAAGTGCTCGCACGCTATGAATACGCCACCTTCACGGAATTCCTGCAGAATTTCGGCTGGGTCGCGAAGAACCTCACCGAACCGGAGCACTACGCCATTGCCACGCGCCGCCTGCTGGAACGGCTGGAGGAGCAGAACGTGCAGTACGCGGAAATCACGCTCTCGGCCGGCGTGATCCTGTGGAAGCACCAGGATCCGGCCGCCGTGCACCAGGCCGTCCGCGAAGCCGCCGCGCAAAGCCCCATCCGCACCTATTGGATTTGGGATGCTGTCCGGCAATGGGGCGTGGATCGGGCCTGGCAGGCCATGGAACTCGCCGCGGCACGCGTCCACGATGGAGTCATCGCATTCGGCCTCGGCGGCGATGAAGCGAACGGCCCGGCCCGCGATTTCGCCGGTCTGTTCCACGAAGCGCGCAAGAGAGGGCTCCGGCTGCTTTGCCACGCGGGCGAAGTTACGGACGCGGGGAGCGTCTGGCAAGCCCTCGAAATCGGGGCCGAACGCATCGGCCACGGCATTCGGGCCATCGACGATGCGCTTCTGCTCCATCATCTCGCCGCACAGAACATCCCCCTTGAAGTGTGCCCAACGTCCAACATCCGCACCGGAGCCGTGCCCAACCTTCAAAAACATCCGCTGCGCAAATTGTTTGATGCCGGGGTGCCTCTCATTCTCAATACCGACGATCCGCCGATGTTCCACACCACGCTGCTGGCGGAATACGAACTCGCGGCGGAACACTTCGCGTTCACGGAGGCGGAACTCGCGCAACTGGCCGCCAACAGCTTCCGCTACGCCTTTCAACCCCTGTGAGACGATAGCAGTATGCTCGCCGCTGCATTGTTGGTGGCCACGCTCGCCGATTGGGTTCCCGCGCGCTGGCCTTCGAACGATCCCGCCTCGCTTGATCTGCTGACGGGCACTCCCGTCAACTGCCTGCTGCTGGAAAAACAGAATTGGTCCAGCCCTTTCCTCACGAAAGCCGCTTCGCAAAACATCGCCGTCCTGGGCATCATCCGCCCCGGCCCTGAAGCCCCGCAAGCTGTCCGCACAGCCAAGGAGCAGCATCTTGCGGGCATTGTTCTGGAAGGCGAATTCGCGCGCCCCGATGCCGACGCCGCACGCAAAGAAGCCGGCGATCTCGCGGTCATTGAACTGCCGGCGCGCCGCGGCCTGCGCTTCGACACGGCGGATCCCATCATCGGCACTTATCAAGGCGTCTGGCCCGGAGTCCGCCCGGTCGATGAAAACGACAAAGCTCACGCCATGCCGAGCGGCGGTCCCTGGATCGACACTAACACGGGCTTCCTGCGCTATTCCCGCGCGATGCGCAAGGGCGAATTCTGGATCGCCGTCACGCCGCCGGAAAACCAGATCGTCCCCATTGACCGTTATTTCATGGCCATCGGCGATGCGTCCATGGTGGGCGCACGCTGGGTGCTGTCGCTCGACTCGGATTTTGCGAAGCGCCTGCTTGCGCGCCAGGATACAGCCATTCGCGATTGGAAGCGCATCGCCCAGCACATCCGGTTCTACGAGGAGCAACGCAAGTATCGCGACCTGCCCATCTACGGGCTGATGGCGGTGATTCAAGATGCATCGAGCGGGGCGCTGCTCTCCGGCAGCGTGCTCGACATGATCGCCGTCAAGCACACGCCGGTGCGTCCCGTGCCTGGTTCCCGACTCAGTCAGGAGGCGCTCTACAAAGCCCTCATGGCCGTCAATCTCGATCCGCGCGGCCTGACCCCCGATAAGGCGGAAGTGTTGAAAGAATTCTCCCGTTCCGGCGGCACCGTGCTCAACGGTCCCCCGGAATGGAAAATGCCTTCCGACAGCAAGAATCACATTACTGTCGATGAAGAAGACGTGAAGAAGCTGGATGAAATCTGGAAAGAGATGAACACCATGATCGCGCGCGGGCGCAACATGGGCGTGCGTCTCTTCAATGTGTCCAGCATGCTCAGCTTCTATCAGGGAGTCCCGGGCGGCGACCGCTCCGTGCTGCACCTTGTCAACTACTCCGGTTACAACGTGGAAAACGTCACCGCGCACGTTCTGGGCCGCTACAAGAAGGCCACGCTGTATCTCCCCGAAGGCAAGCCCATTCCCATGGAGCCCTACGATGTCGATGAGGGAGAAGCCACGGGACTGGATCTGGCAAATGTCCCGGCCTACGCGGTCGTCGTTATGGAGAAATAATGCTCGCCGCCCTCGCGCTGGCCGCGACGCTCGCCGATTGCGTTCCCATGCGCTGGAGCGGCGCTTATCCGCTGGCGGCGCTGGATGGCTCGCCCATCACGTGCCTGCTGCTGGAAGAGCCGCAATGGCCGCTCATCGCCGAAGTGCAGCGGCGCGGCCTGCGCGCGCTTGCCGTCGCTAGAACTCCACAACAAGCCAATCGCGCCGGGGAACGCAACGCCGACGGCATCGTGCTCGAGAACACCACGGCGCAAACCACGAGACCGGCCATCCATCTGACGGTGCGGAAAGACATCCGCTTCGATGGGCGTGCCGCCGTTCTTGGCACCACCGAGGCCGTCTGGCCGGGCATTGAAATCGAACACGGCGGCCCGAAGACCACGGCGGCAGCCCCGACGGGCTCTGCATGGATCCATACGAACACCGGTTTTCTGCGCTACGTGCGAGCGGCGGCCAAAGCTCCTTTCTGGCTCGCCAACACGCCGCCGCACGGAGTCACGTTCCCCGCCACGCGCTACGCGCAAGCGGTGGCCGATGCGGCCTCGACAGGCGCGCGCTGGGTTGTGGCGCTTGACAGCAATCTCCCGCCCGCGGAATGGAAGCCCATATTTGACACGATTCGCTTCTACGAGTCGCACAAGGAATGGCGCAGCATGAAGCCCTACGCCGAGGTCGCCATCATCCAGGACGAATCCACGGGAGCCCTGGTCACCGGCAGTCTCTTGGACATGCTCTCCGTCATGAATACGCCGGTGC
>CALFYN010001142.1 GCA_937952345.1 uncultured Acidobacteriota bacterium | reverse complement strand
TACTCTCTGTGCGTTTAACGGAGTCTCTTTCCTCGGATGGCAATCGAGTCGAAGATCGGGTTCAGGGATTGCTGGCGGCGCCCGTAGTGCTGCAACGTGGAGTACGCATCCCAGCGCGCACGGTGGTGGAAGGCCGAATCGTGAACGCCAACGCCGTGGGCTACGGATGGCGCAGAGAGCGCGCCGCGCTGGCCATCGAGTTCGACGCAATCGTGCTTGATGACGGGATGCGCATTGCAATCGACGGCAAGGTGGTGGAGATTGAGAATGCCCGGGAGAAAGTGAACCGGCAGGGAGCTATCTCTGGTACGCTCGCCGCGGGCGCGCCGCATCTGATTTACAACGGACGGCTGAAAGGATTGCCGGTGCTCAATCCGCTCACGGACCCGATCCTGCTGATTCATAAAGCTGTGTTTCCGTTTTTTCCGCAACCGGAAATTCGCCTGCCGCGCGGATCCGATCTGCGCGTGCGTGTGGCCGTGCCCTTTGCCTTCCCAGACGACCGGTTGCAGCGCGAAGAACAACGGCGTGCTCCGCTGCCGGAAGATCTTTCGGAGAAGCCTTCCCGCATCGTGACGAAAGGAGGGAAGGACAGCGATCTGATCAATCTCGCCTTTATCGGAACCAAGGCGGAACTGGAACGAGCCTTCGATGCGGCCGGGTGGAACGAAGCCCACAAGGCCAGCCTGCGTTCCGTGTTTCGCGGGATGCGCGATGTGCTGGAGAACAGCGCGGATCCCTACGCGCCCATGTCCCGCATGCTTTGGGACGGGCGTGCGCCGGACCTGCAATTTCAGAAATCGCTCAATGACTACTCCAAGCGCCATCACGTGCGCATCTGGCGTGTTGGCGGAACCGGAGAGGGCGCTCCGCTGTGGGTTGGGGCCGCGACCCACGATGTCGAACTGAAGTTTGCCTGGCGCAAGTTCCATTTCACGCACGGCATTGCATCCGACATCGATCAGGAGCGGCAGAAGGTGCATGACGATCTGGCTTTTGCCGGATGCGTGGAAACGTCGGCGTTTCTCGACCGCGAAACCCCCGGTGTAATGCGGAACTCAGACCACACGCCGATGTTCACGGACGGCGCGGTGCACCTCATCGACTTGCAGGCTTGCCGTCACGAACGCATCGGCAGCGCCTATGAGCAGGAGTTGATGACGCGCGCCGACAAGCCGCTGTTGCAACGCTACCTGCGCCGGCAGGTGCTGATTCTGCGCAACGACATTCTGCGTGCCAACGTGTTTTATGGCATCGGCGATCTCAGCCGGCGGCTGGTGCGGGGGATCGTGAATTGGAATCATCAGCGCTCCGCGCTTGCCAAGCGGAGGGGTGTTGCGCGCAAAGTTGAAGTGGCATCGGCTTTGCGGTGACGCTTACGCGCCGCGCGTGGCTGGCGGCCTCCGGACTGGGGCATGCGGCTCCCACGCCGCTGGATATTCCGATCTGTTTGATACAGGATTCCCGTGCAATATTCCAAAAAGAGCGCATTGCGGCGTTTTGGCGAAGTATTTGGCCGCAGGCCATCCGCAACCTGGGGCATTGCGGCATCCGTCCGCAAGTGCGGCGAGTGGCTGGTGAAGTGAAGCGGTTGCCGAGTGGACGTCCTTCTTTCGCGGGTCTGGAGCGCGGCATGCTGAACGTCGTGGTGACGAATCAAATCCCGCTGGCGTGGGACAACGGCCGCGGTCTCAATGGAGTCACTACGTTACATCAGGGTTTTCACCTGTGCATGGTGGCCGTGCACTTTGCGCATGGGCATCAGATGCCGTTTGTCTCCGTCAATACCTGCCTGCACGAGCTATTGCACGCTCTCTGCCTCGATATTTTCGAGAACAGGCCCGGAGGCGCCGAGGGTGCATGGCGCGAGTTTCGCATAGACACACTCGCCACGCGCCTGTGGCTGTTTCGGGATGGTGTGCGGATACGGATTCTGGCGGAAGAATATGCGCGCCGTTTGAAAGCCTCTAGAAGCTAAGCACCAGGTGCCAGATATAGAAATACGCCAATGCATCGACGTTTTCCCAAATCTGTTTGCATAATGCCGGATCGCCGGTGATGGGCGGGATCTCCTTGAGCTTCTGTTCCCATGCCAGGCACGCTCCCGCGGGCACTCTCCCCGAGGGTAGGGCGGGCGCTGGGGGACGGTTTTGCGGCGGAGGGGGCGGCGGCCCATCGCAGGCTGTTGGAGAATACACTCCATACTCGCGCGTGAATTCGGTCATCACCCTGACGTTCTCCACCGTCGCGTCGTTCTGCATGATGGCCGAGGCATCCATGATATAGCCGCCGTTCTCGCCACAGGTGTCGATGAGATATTTGCAGCGTTGGCGCACATCTTCCGGCGTACCGAAGGCGAGCGTGGCGTTGGGGACTCCGCCGCTGAGGGCGAACCTGCCGCCGAGTTTCCGGGCGCACACGGCGGCATCCCCGCGGTCGATGTGGTAGACGATCGACCCCGCAGGGAGTTCGGCGAAGGAATCGAGGTGGGCGTCCCACTTGCCTTCGGCGTAGAACAGCGTCTGGTTGCCCTGCGCCCAGATTGCCTCGACGATCGGCTTCAGCGTCGGCCAGTAGAGGCGCTTGAAGTGATCATGCGAGATGAACGGCACGCAGCCGCGATGCATCCAGATGGGGATGGGAATGTTGCGCCCCGGATCGAGGCCGGACAAGGCGATGAAACCGAGATGGGGCATGAGCGCCCAGCAGGCTTTCTCCACTTTGTCTGGTATTTCCATCAGGTCGAACGCCAGGCCGAGGTAGCCGCGGAACTTGTCGGCGAGGATATCGAGCGGGGCTTTCAACATCCCCGATATGGCGGAGACCGTGCCGCACTCGTTCTTCATCCGTTCGATCTGCGGGCCAAAGGCGGTGAAGTAATTGGCCATGGCCCAGGTGGAGCGCACCAGCGCCACATCGCGGCGGTAGGAGCCGGCCGCGTACTCCGTGGAGATGCGCGGCAGCCACGTGTTGTAGAGAAAGCCCACCGGATCCTCGATCAACTCGTCGTATTCCTCGCGGCGCATCCAGGCGTTGTTTTGCTCGGGTTCGCGATACTGGAAGCCGACTTCCGGGCCAACGTCGATGCCGGGGATGGCGTAGTAGCGCAGGCCGGCGGCTTGGGCGAGGCCGGTCCACACATAGACCATGTTCGGCACCGCGGCGTCCCAATCGAAATCGCGGCAGCAGGCGATGACGGAATCGAAAGCCTGGTTGTAGTCGTGGGTCACCTGTTGCGCGGTGTGCCTCGAATAGACAGCGGTGAACTCGGCTGCAAAGGGGCGGATCGGCACGCGGTCCGGCTTCTCTCCTCGCATCGCCGTCACATAGCGGTGCAACCGTTGAGCGTAGAGTTGCTGTTTGTCCGTGAGCATCGCAGGGCTCCTCAAAGCAGTTTGGTTTCTCCAGGTACGAAGACGGGATAGATGCCGTCCGGCCCGGGTTTCACTGGCGGCGTCATGTCGAGGGTCACGTCCTCCGGCCGGGGTGCATGGTAGAAGCGGCTTTCGTTGATCTGCTGCCAGGTCACCTGCTTGCCGGTGTAGCAGGAGAATTGCCCCATCAGCGTGATCAGCGTGCTGCGCACCATGTAATCGCCGCAGTTGAGCGGCTTCCCGTTGCGGATGGCGTCGAACAGCGCCACGTGCTCCAAATCATAAGCGTTGTTTTTTGTTTTGGGGCCGGAGTGTTCCCAATTCGCCGCGCCTTCGATGCGTAGCTTCAGCAGATCGCAGCGGCCTTTGGTGCCGAGAATGAGGCTCGAGTTTTCGTTGTAGCAATCGGGGATGGTGCGGCAATAGGCATACACGCGAACGCCCTTAGGGAAATCGTAGACCACGGAATGGTGATCGAAGACATTGCCGTAAATCTCGCCTTTCAGGGTGGACCGGCCGCCCATGCCCCACGCTGAGAGCGGGGCGGCGTCGCCCAGCGCCCAACTGGAGCGGTCCAGATTGTGGATCAGCGTCTGTGGCACATCGTCGCCGCTGAGCCAGTGGAAGTGATACTGATTGCTGCCCTGGTAGAGGATCTCGCTCATGCCGGGCCGCCTCGGATAGAGCACGTAAGGCGGGCGCAGCCACGTTTCCTGAATGGCCACAATGTCGCCGATTGCGCCGTCGTGAACGCGCTGCATGGTTTCGCGATAGCCCGGATGAAACCGGCTCTGCAGACCGGAGACGACGCACAGCGATTTGCGGCGCGCCTCCGCACAGGCATCGCGCACCATGTGAATGCCCAGGGGATCGACGGCATGGGGCTTCTCCACGAACACATGCTTGCCCGCGGCGATGGCCGCCTTCAGATGGAGCGGATGGAACTTGGCGGCGTTGGCGATGACCACTACGTCGCTTGCGGCGATCACCCCCTTGTAGGCGCCGAAGCCGGAAAAACAATGATCGTCCTTCACTTCCATCTGCTCCGGATATTTCAGCCGTAGCGCCGTGCGTTTTTCCTGGACGCGGTCGAGCAGCAGATCGCCCATCGCCACAATACGGATATCCCTGCCCGCATGCATGGCGTTCATGGCCGCAGCCTCGCCGCGTCCTCCGCAACCGATGATGCCCACGCGGATTGTGCCGCTTCCAGCGGCGTGCGCGCTGGCTGCAATGCCAGTGGCGAGAAAGCTTCTGCGGGAAACATCGTTCATGGATGCACCTCCTGGCGTGCCACCCAGAACAGCGCATTGCGCACCAGCCGGCGGAAGCCGGGGTCACGCATCGTCTGGGCCGAATGGCCGGGTTGAATGTAGATGGATCGGGCCTTCGCGTGAGGTCCAACATAGACCACGGGCGGGTCGTTTTCCGCGGCGCCGGTTTCCATCAGGACTTCGATCCGCGGAGACAGCCACATGTTGCGATACACTTCGTCGTGCACTAGCAGCGGACCTACGCCACGCAGCACGGGATGATTCTGCTTGCCCTTTACTGGCGTTACGGTGTAATCGACGCCTTCGCGATAGCGCGATGCGGTGTGCCCTTCCACGGCCTTTTCGAAGTACTTGCCGCCTGTCACTTCCTCGTACCACCAGGGCCAATCGGTGTAGTCGACGATGGAATGATGCATCGACACCACGCCTCTGCCGGCTTCCACGAACGCCTGTAGCCGCTGCCGGGTCTGCTCCGTGGTGACGTTGTGCATATCGTGAAACAGAATTGCATCGAACCGTGTTTCGAGAGGCCGTGCGAAGGCTTCCGCGTGCGATGCGGCGTGTGTCCAGGCGACGCCGTCCAGGCTGTCGAGCAGTGCGTAGAACGCTGTCGGATAGCCGTGGCCGCTGGTGATCACCAGTACACGCAGCGGCTTCGCGGCCGGAGGAGGATCCGTCACCGTGCCCGTCGCCGTCCACTCCACGCCGCGCAGGAACATCCGCCGCATCGCCGGTTGATGCCACGCCATGGCGTCGTGGCCGAGGGGAGTGAAAAACACTCTGCCTTGCCCGTAACGGTTCGTCCATGCGACGGGCTCGCGGTTTCCCGTGCCGCCGATTTCCTTTGCGCTGAGCGCTGTCGCGATCACCTGCACCGACGGGGACAGGTCCATGCGGTGATACAACTCATCGTTGGCCATCCACGCTCCGCCGCTTGCGATCGGGTTCGGCGGACCACTCCATTCCACAAGGAAGGGCCATCGCCGGGCGTGTCCAATATTCTCCGGCCGCCAGGAAGCGCCGATGATTTTCGCGAACTCGGTCCACCCGCTGCCCGGCCCGGCTGCCCACCGGCCTCCGCGCAACTCCATGCCGAAGAATTCGCCGTAGCTCGCCTGGTGGAATGCGATGAACCCGCCGCCGCCGCGAATGTATTGCTCCAGCGCCTGTTCGGCGGTGGGCGAAAACCGCGGGCCATTGTAGTTGAGGATCACCGTGCGGTAGCCGGCCAGCGACTCCGCCGTCACCGCACGCGCATCTTCCACCACGCGCAGTTCGAAGCGCTTGTCGGCGGCAAAAACTTCGCGAATCGCGGCGGTGGTGTCCTGCCAGCGGTGGTGCGGCAAGTCGGCTTGTCCGGTGATCAGCAGGATGAGCCAGGGAGTCACGCGAGAACCTCCCGCACCCAGCGCAGCGACTGCTCAATCATCGGCCCGCCGGCGCCTTCGCACTCAATGGAACACACGCCGTGGAAACCGCCTTCCCGCAGGAGTGCGACCACGCGGCGGATGTTGTCTGCGTTCACTCCTTCGCCGATGGCGCAATGGCTCACGGCGATGCCGGTCAACTCCCCACGGGATGCGGCGGCGAGGCTCGCGCTGACGTCCTTGATGTGAACATGGCTGATGCGATCGCGGAACCGCGCGGCGAACGCTACCGGATCCTGCCCCGCGATGAACGTATTCCCCGTGTCCATGTTCATCCGCAAATAGGGCGAGTCGCAGAAGGAGAGCATCTCGGCCATGAAGTCGGGCTTCGTCGTGTAGTAACCGTGCGGCTCAATGTTGATCACAATGCCGTACAGTTCCGCCGCGGCCACCAATTGGCGGTAGATGCGGCGCATATGATCCATCGCCTCGCGGTCTGTCAGGCCTTCCGGTTGCACGCGGTCGTCGGTGGTGTCGATGGACGGGCAGCCCGCCAGTTTCGCCCAGCGCAGGGAATGCAGAACATATTCGACGCCCAATGTTGCGCCCTCGGGCTTCGACAATGGGAACGCTGCATCGACTTGCGAGAACGCGACGCCATAGCGATCCATTTTCCGCCGCAGCGCGAGCGGATCTTCCCACAACGCCACATGCGGCTGATAGCCGAGCCCGTGGATCCAACTGACGCCGTCGATGGTGCCGCACTCGATGAACCGCAGTCCGTTGCGCTGCGCCCATTGCAGGCATTGCTCAAAGCTCCAGTAGCTTGAGTTGAAGGCATCGGTATGAAAGCCGATTTCCATCATGGCCGGGCTTCCAGCGGGCGATACCAGATGTTGCGGAACTTCATCGGAGTCTCCGGAGCGTTCTTGAATCCGGAATGATCCTGGATGAGCAGCGGCCCATCCGCGCAGCCGAACTTCTGGGGCCGGATGCGCGCGTGATCCTGTACCACCACTCCGTTCAGCAGCACTGTCACGGAACCTTCCTCAATCACCATGCCCCGTTCGTTGCACACCGGAGCGTGAAACAGGATGTCGTAGGCTTGCCATTCGCCGGGCTTGCGGGACGCATTCACCAGCGGCGGATGCTCATCGTAGACGGCGCCGGGCAACCCCGTGGCATAGGTTGGGTTGCGGTAACCGTCGAGAATCTGGATCTCCGTGCCAGTGGGCAAATATACTCCGGAATTCCCCTTTAATTGACCTTTCTGTTCCGGCATGTCCGGAATCCAATATTCGAGGTGGAATTGCCCCGATCCGAATTTCCGTTCCGTCAGGATGGACCCTGCGCGGGTGACCGTGACCATCTCGCCGTTCGCCACCTTCCAGGCCCCCGGCCCATCGCCCTTGGCGCTGCGCCAGCCGGTCATGTCGGCGCCATTGAACAACACCACCGCGTCCGACGGCGGATCACACGCCTGCTTGCCGGGAGTGACCACGCGCCCTTCGGTCGGCTCCATCTTCGCGCCCGCCTGCAACCGCGGCGGCACGGGGATGGTGACCTGGCCGCTGGCCGCCCATTCCGCGCCGCGGGCGAAAGTAGTGACGAACAGCGGCGTCTGGACGGCGCCGATGTCATGACCCAGGGCTGTGACGAAGATGCGTCCTTTGCCCCTTTCGCTCACCCACAACATGGGGTGATCCAAGCCATCTCCGGGGATGGGCTGGCGCGCCTTGCCCATGTAGCGCTTGTGATCATCGTAGGCTGTGGCGAGCACCTGATAGCGCGACCGGTCCGTCTGCCACTTCAGATTGGCGTAGAGTTCATCGACGTTTTGCCGCACCTTCGCCCGGATTCCGGCAGTGATCGGGTGATCGGCCTTGGTCATGGTGACGTTGAAGTCGTGGGGCGGGGAATGATGGCCGTTGTTGGGGCGCCAGTTGCCGCCGGACATCTCCTCGAACTCCTTCCAGCCGTCGAAGGCGGCGAGGCTGAAGTGATAGAGCACCAACCCTTTGCCCGATTCCACGAAGTCCACGAGGGCTTTTTCCGGGCCCGCGCCCCAGCGCAGTTCGGGCTTGCGCGAATCGTAGTAGTTAACGATGACGAGGTCATATGGCGCGAGCGTCTCCGGCCCGCCGCCGCGAAAATCTTCGTTTACCCGGACCTCGAATTTGCCGGTGTCCTCGAGCGCCTGCCGCAGCAGCGGCGTCACCCGCCGCCAATCGTGCCCGGGCACATTCTGTCCGGTGAGGATGAGCGCCTGAATCTTCTTCGCCTCCGGAGCCTGCTGTGCGGATAGGGCTCCGGCGAACAACACGAGTAGGGTTCCAAGGATGCGCATGGCATCGGAGGAGCAAATCGAGTGCCAAAACGTCCTGCATTGCCGGGCAGGCAATTTGTGGGGATGTTCACGCATCAGAATAGGGAACCGAAGGCAGTGAGTTACACTTGGACCAGAGACACTTCCGAACCATGGATCTGCCGGCAAAGAAATACACAAGCCTTAAGGAAATGAAGGACGACGAGTACCGCTACTGGCAAAGCCGCCCCGCCCACGAACGGATGGCCGCCGTTTCCGAACTGACCACATTGGCATTCCAGCTGAGAGGCATGGTCGATGTACCAAGACTTCAAGGACCTGTTGTCCGCCTTCCACGCCCGGGGCGTTAAATACCTGATTGTCGGGGGGTACGCTGTGTCATTTCATGGGCAGCCGCGTGCCACAAAGGATCTCGACATATTCATCAAAGCCGAACCTGCAAATGCGGAATTGGCGTACATGGCACTCGCCTCCTTCGGCGCCTTTCTGGACAATGTCGGCCCCAGCGACTTTACTGACCCACGGCTCTTCGTCCGTTTCGGTCGTGAACCCGTGGCGATCGATATTTGCCTGGAATCGACGGTGTCGACTTCGATTCCGCAAGGGAGCATCGGGTTGAAGCCGTTATCGACAGCCAAACAGGATTAAAGGCCAACTTCACGCTGGCCGCCTGCGCGACTTGGCGGACGTCGAGGAGATCCGTGGCGCATCCAATGGCCAGGTAGAAGGATCCTAGATGCTTCCCGCCGTGTGACGTAGTCTCGTTTTGTCTGAAAAGAGGTGGTCCAGTTTGCCTACCCAATGGCGTTGCCCAAGCCGAATGTTCATTAATCTTCGACCGGGTACGGCATCGTTGAAGCTTAATCCCCGATTAACTCTCGTCAAGTTGAGCTGTCCGAACTGGATGGAAATTGACTTCGAAAAGCGGCGCGTGTCAACGATTTTGAGACAGCCGGCATCGGAATTTAATGAGTTTTCTGATCTCAGTCTCTCCGTACAGGCGGATTGATCCAAACCTCCTGCGGTGGCGCCATCGGACTCGGCGGTTTGCGAACGAATCGCTCCGGATGAGCCGCGTAGGCGGCGCTCAGCACCGCCTGGCGGTTGGCCAGCACCTGTTCGGTTTCGCCGCAG
>CALFYN010001141.1 GCA_937952345.1 uncultured Acidobacteriota bacterium | reverse complement strand
AAGCTGGTGGGGGTGCCGACGGTGGTGGCGGGGTCGAAGACAGGGCGGATACGGTTGAAGTTGCCTTCGCGCAGTTCGGTGACGGGGACGGTGCGAGTGAAGCTACGGCCGAGGCGGGTGCGAGTGCCTTCGTAGGAGAAGAAGAAGAACGTCTTGTCCTTGCGGATGGGGCCGCCGATGGTGGCTCCGAATTGATTCTGGCGGTACGGAGGCTTTTGGGCCCCGCTGCGGTTGGCGAAGAAATTGGTGCCGTCGAGGTTGGAGTTGCGGAGGAATTCGTAGACGGTGCCGTGGAACTGATTGGTGCCGGACTTGATGTTGACGAAGACCTGGCCGCCCATGCGGGTGCCGTATTCGGCGGAGAGGTTGTTGGTGACGACGCGGAATTCGCCGACGGCATCGACGCTGGGCTTTACGGCTTGCGCTTCGAAACCGATGGGGCCGCCGGAGTAGGTGAGGGAGTTGTCGACGCCATCGATGTTCACTTGGACCTGATAGCCGTGCTGGCCGCCGGCGGAGAAGACGCCTTCGCCTTCGGGGCGGGAGCCTCGGGCGGCGGTGGTGCCGGCGGTGAGGCGGGCGAGTTGGAGATAGTTGCGGCCGTTGAGCGGGAGTTCGACGATGCGCTTGTTGTCGATGACCTGGCCGACGGTGGCGGTTTCGGAATCGAGGAGGGCGGCGGAGGCGGAGACGCTGATGCTTTCGGTGACGGCACCGGGTTTGAGGGTGAAATCGACGCGGGCGGTTTGGGCGACGTCGAGTTTGATTTCGGAGACTTCGGCGACGGAGAAGCCGGCCATGGTGGCGGTGAGCTTGTAGCGTCCGACGGGGAGGGATGGGAAGCGGTAGAGGCCGACTTCGTTGGAAGTGGACTCGTTACGGACGCCGGTTTCGATGTTGGTGACGGCGACTTGCGCGCCGAGGACGGCGGCTTCGGTTTGATCTTTGACGATGCCTTGGATACTGGCGGTCTGGGCCATGGAGAGGGCTACAGACGCAAGAATAGTGGCTGCGAGACGGAGGAACCTCATGTGGGGATGATAGCAGAGGCTGGATTGGGGGCGTGTTAAAGAAACGGAGGGCAGGAGGGCAAACGCATGTTGGGCCGCCGATGAACGCCGATGAACGCCGATTTTTTACGGGAGGGCTTCGCCGCCCTGGCTGAGGTTATCGGCGGTGAAGACGCGGGAGCCGAGGACGATGGTTTTGGGGACTTGCTGGCCGTTGAGGATTTTGAGGGCGGTTTCGATGGCTTCGGCGCCTCCGGTGGGGTATTGGAAGGTGGCATTGAGGATGTCTTGTTTGACGTAGGCGATGCCTTCGTGGGGGAGGGCGTCGATGCCGACGAATAACATTTCGCGCTCGCGGTTGGCGGCTTTGGCGGCGAGGTAGGCTCCGTGGGCGCCGGGGTCGTTGTGGGCGTAGACGGCGTCGATTTTGGAGAGGCGGGCGAGGGCGGATTCCATTTCCTTGCGGGCGTCGGGTTCGAGCCATTTCATGTCGGCTTCAAAGGCGACGTTGATGCCCGAGCCTTCGATGCCGGAGCGGAAACCCTGGTTGCGGTCCTGGCCGGGGATGGAGGTCATGAGTCCCTTGAGTTCGACGATGGTGGCGTTGGGGCCTAGCTTTTTGCGGAGCCATTCGCCGGCGGCTTTTCCGATCTTCTTGTTGTCGGCGCCGATGAAGCAGGTGAATTGATCGCCTTGTACGGCGCGGTCGAGGACGATGACGGGGATGTTGGCCTGGTAGGCTTTGGCGATGGGTTCGGTGAGGGGTTGGGATTCCTTGGGGCTGACGATGATGGCGTCGACGCCGGCGCTGACGAGCTCTTCGATGTGGGCGCGCTGTTTAAGGGTGTCATTCTGCGCGTCCTTAAAAACCATTTTGATGTTGGAATGTTTTTTGGCGGCGGCGGCGATGTCGGCGTTCATCTGGACGCGCCAGGGTTCGCCGAGATTGCACTGGCTCATGCCGATGGTGAAGGCTTGCGCGCCTTCGGGCTTGGAGGAGCCGGAACAACCGGCGAGCGTGAGGATGAGAACGGGCAGTAGCAAACGATGCATGTCAGAATCGCCTCCGCCGCTGCGTGAGCACAGCGGCAACTAGAATCACGCCGGTGAGCATCAGGCGTCCGGCTTCGGGAACCGCATTGATACTTAAGATTTTCTCAAGATAACCGATGGTGATGGTGCCGAGGAAGGTGAGGCCCATGTGGCCGCGTCCGCCCATGAGGTTGGTGCCGCCGATGACGACGATGGCGATGGCGGTGAGTTCGTAGCCCGCGCCGGCTTCGGGATCGCCCTGTTGTTCCTGCGCGGCCTGACAGATGCCGGCGGTGGCGGCGCAGAGTCCGGCGGCTACGTAGGCGAGGAGTTTTGAGCGTTTGACGGGGAGGCCGGAGAGGCGTGCTGCTTCTTCGTTGCCTCCGATGGCGTAGAGATCGCGACCCCAGATGTCGCGTGCGAGGAGGATGCCAGTGAGTGCGGCGATGGCCAGGAAGATGACCGTGACCATGGAGAGATTGCCGCCGAGGATGCGGGAGTCGATGGCGCGGAAGAGGCCGGGGACATCGACGTAGCGGAAGGTGCCGTCGCCGTTGGGGAGGGCGGTGGATA
Source organism: uncultured Acidobacteriota bacterium (assembly GCA_937952345.1). Taxonomy (GTDB): domain Bacteria; phylum Acidobacteriota; class Terriglobia; order Bryobacterales; family Bryobacteraceae; genus CADEFT01. The sequence goes on along the minus strand of CALFYN010001141.1, from coordinate 4,425 downwards.
CTTTGACGCCGCCGCTGACGGTTTTGGCGAGGCCTCGGGCGAAGACCATCATGGCGAGGGTGGCGATGAAGGGTTGGAGGCGCGGCCAGACGACGAGCGTTCCGCTGATGGCTCCGCAGGCTGCGCCGAGGGCGAGGGTGGCGGGAATGGTGAGCCAGGGGGACCAGTTCCACCAGATGCTCATCATGGAAAAGCAGACGGCGGTGAAGCCGAGGATACTGCCGGCGGCGAGATCGATGCCTCCGGTGATGATGACGAGGGTCATGCCGCAGGCGAGGATGCCGTAGACGGAGGCCTGGCGGAGGGCGTCGCGATGGGTGCCGAGTTTGTAGAATGCTCCGTCGGCGTGGAAGGCGATCCCAATCAGGAGGACGATGGCGAGGGCGATGGCGGCTCTCAGCATGCGGCCTCCATGACCTTTTCGGGGGTGGCTTCGGATTGGGGGAAGATGGCGGAGACCTGGCCTCGGCGCATGACGACGATGCGGTCACTCATGGCGAGGAGTTCGGGGAGTTCGGTGGAGATGAGGAGGATGGCCATGCCCTGGCGGGACCATTCGTTCATGAGTTGATAGATTTCCTGTTTGGCTGCAACGTCGATGCCGCGGGTGGGTTCGTCGAGGAGGAGGAGGGTGGGTTTGGTGCGAATCCATTTGGCGAGGGCGACCTTTTGCTGATTGCCGCCGGAGAGTTCGCCGGTGTCCATGTCGAGGGAGGCGGCGCGGATGCGGAGGAGGGTGGCGAGTTGTTGCGCTTCGTTGCGTTCGGTGGTTGGGTTGCGCCATGTGGGTGCGGGGCCGGCCATGACGCAGTTGGCGGCGACGGACATGGAGAGAACGAGTCCGGTGGTTTTGCGATCGCTGGTGAGAAGGGCGATGCCGTTTTGGATGGCTTGGGGCGGGTTTTCGAAGAGGGAGAGGAGGAACTGGCTCGATCCGGAACCTTGGAGGCCTGCAAGTCCGACGATTTCGCCGGCGTGGACGGTGAAGTCCTTGAAGCGGAACCGTTCGGGGCCAGGAGTGGGCGTGCGCGGGGGGAATTGTTCGTTGACTTCGCGGCCGACCATGAGACGGATGAGTTCGGCGCGGGGGAGTTCGGCGGCGGGGCGCGAGGCGACGGCCTGGCCATCGCGGAGGACGGTGATGCGGCCGGCGATGCGCTGGATCTCTTCCATCTTGTGGGTGATGTAGACGATGCCGCAGCCTTGATTTTTGAGGGTTTCGATGAGGGTGAAGAGGTGTTCGACTTCGACGGCGGTGAGGGCGCTGGTGGGCTCGTCCATGACGATGACGCGGGCGTTACGGGAGGTGGCTTTGGCGATTTCGATGCGCTGCTGGATGCCGATGGGGAGGGCGCCCACGATGGCGTGGGGATCGATGTCGATGAGTTGGCGGGCTTGTTCGGCGAGTGTTGTGGGTGAGATGAAGCCCCAGCGTTGTGGCAAGCGGCCGAGGAAGAGATTTTCGGCCACGGTCATGGTGGGGATGAGGGAGAGTTCCTGATAGATGACGGCGACATCGGCGCTGCCTTCGATGTGGCCGCTGTCGGCGGTGAGCGTGCCGTGGAGGATTTTGATGAGTGTGCTTTTGCCTGCTCCGTTTTCGCCGGCGAGGATGTGGACTTCGCCGGGGTGGATGTCGAGATCGACGTTGCGCAGAACCTCGGTTGCGCCGAATCGTTTGGAGATGCGGCGCATGGAGAGGAGCGGGGGCTGTTGCGGCACTAGGGTCTACCTACGGTGGGGCCGTCGACGTTGTACATCTGGGGCATGCGCTTTTCGACGGGTGGCAGCGGCGGGCGTTTCTTGTGCGAGCCGAGTTGATACCAGTAAGCAACGGTGTAGAAGTTGTCGGAGCGGTGGTTGGCGTGGCCGTGCTCGATGGTCATTTTGAATTGCTTGTCGAAGGGGATGGGGGAATCGGTGTGGAAGCGGTAGACCATCCATTTTGCGCCTCGGGCGTCGCCGCCGTTCATGGGGTTGCCGTAGTTTTTGAAGGCGAAGGTGGGTTTGGTGGAGCCGAAGGGGGAGATGCCACAGCCGCCATAGCACCATGCTCCGAGGTAGTAGTCTTCCGAACCGGTGCCGGTGATTTTGGGTTTGGCCATGTCGTCGATGAAGATCATTTCGTCGCCTTCGCCCCACCAGCCGCCCTGGTTCTGAAGGATGGAGTGCGTGACGCCGACGAAGTGGCCCCGGCCCTCGGCTTCGAGGATGACGTAGTTGGTTTTGCCGTCGAGGTTGGGGCGGGCGTTGACCTTGGGCTCGCCGTTGACTTTCCAGTCGGTGGTCCAGCCGGGCGTGGGCGTGGCCTGGCGGAATTCGGCGTAGAAGTAGGGCGTGTCGGCGGGGAGGGATTTATGCTTCTGCCAATCGAAGTTGTAGTAGAGGGAGCCGACGTTTTGCGGGCCTTCGTTGGTGACCGTGATTTTGGCGGAGCGGCGGAAGGGCATGGGGAAATAGCAGTTGAGGGCTTTCTGGGAGCCGACGGAGAGGGGGCCGGATTCGTAGACGAAGTATTCGCCGAGGCTGAGTCCGAAGAAATCGCCGATGGGGGCTTCGACGGCGGGGAGCGGGTCGCCGTCCCAATACATTCGGAGGACGATTTGTTTTAAGTGGTAGGGCTCTGGGGTGGCGATGGTGAACCACATGTGGGTGATGATGCCGGGGCCCTGGACGTCGCCGATGGTGCGTGTTTCGCCGGGTTTGAGGGGATTTTTGCGGCCGCCGTCGTCGTTGGCGCCTTCGCGGTCAAAGGAGGAGATGCGCTCCTGGGTGTAGTTCTTGAGCGTCATGAGGTGGGAGAGGTCGTCCGCGTAGAGCGACGTGGCAAGGAGGAGTGCGGAAAGAGTGGGACGCATAGCTCTTCAAGTATACTTTTCCTATCATGAACCGTCGGCAATTTGTTGGTACGGGAGCGGCCGCGTATGCTTCGCAACTGGCCGCGCAGACGAAGAAGCGGGTGGGGTTGATCGGCACGGGTTGGTACGGCAAGTGCGATCTGTTGCGGTTGATTCAGGTGGCGCCGGTGGAGGTGGTGTCGCTGTGCGATGTGGACAAGCGCATGCTGGCGGAGGCGGCGGACATTGTGGCGTCGCGGCAGGCATCGAAGCAGAAGCCGCGGACGTATTCGGATTACCGGGAGATGCTGCGGCAGAAGGATCTGGATATCGTGCTGATTGCGACTCCGGACCACTGGCATGCGCTGCCGATGATTGAGGCGGCGAAGGCGGGTGTGGATATTTACGTGCAGAAGCCGATCAGCGTGGACATTGTAGAAGGCCAGGCGATGGTGGCGGCGGCGCGGAAGTATAAGCGGGTGGTGCAGGTGGGGACGCAGCGGCGGAGCACTCCGCATCTGGTGGAGGCTCGGGATAGGTTCTTGAAGACGGGGATGCTGGGGAAGATCGGGTATGTGGATATTTGTTGTTATTACCACATGCGGGCTCGGAATAATCCTCCGGATACGGCGCCGCCGGCGCATTTGGATTATGAGATGTGGACGGGGCCGGCTCCGATGCGTCCTTATAATGAGCTGGTGCATCCGCGGCGGTGGCGGGCGTTTATGGAGTATGGGAACGGGATTATCGGAGATATGTGCATCCATATGCTGGATATGGTGCGCTGGATGGCGGATCTGGGGTGGCCTCGGAGTGTTTCATCGTCAGGTGGAATTTTGATTGACAAGGCGAGCAAGGCGAATATTTCGGATACGCAGACGGCGACGTTTGATTTTCCGGAGTTTCCGGTGGTGTGGACGCACCGGACGTACGGGCATGCTCCGGACCCGCAGTATCCGTGGGCGGCGACGTTCTATGGGGATAAAGGGACGTTACAGTGTTCGGTGAACGGGTACGATTTCCGGCCGGTGGGCGGCGGGCAGGCGGTGTCGCGGAAGGTGGTGTATGAACTGGCGCGGTATCCGGAAGATGAGACGGAACCGGCTTTGGAGCGGCATGTGGCTCCGGCGATCCGGCATCATATGCTGGATTTTCTGGCGGCGATTGAAAAACGGAGCAAGCCGGTGGCGGATATTGAGCAGGGACATATCTCGACGGCGAGTTGTATTTTGGCGAATTTGTCGCTGCAATTGGGTCGGGGGTTGCGGTGGGATGCGGCGAAACAGCAGGTGGTGGGGGATGCGGAGGCGAACCGGTTGCTGGCGCGGGCGTATCGGAAGCCCTGGGTGCATCCGGACCCGGCGGGGGTGTGATGGGGAGGGTTTTTCGCGATGAGTCAACATCCCGCGGCGGAGAAGTTATCCTTGTGCAAGGATGAACACCCGCCAACTGCGAAAGTTGAAACACCTTGCTCGAAGACAAGGCTTGAAACTGGTTCCTGTTGGTCCGTCTCCGACGTCCGATCCATCAGACGCTACCGGGTTCCATCGATCGCCCGCAGGTGAGAAAGCTGGGAACGGCAAGAAGT
>CALFYN010001140.1 GCA_937952345.1 uncultured Acidobacteriota bacterium | reverse complement strand
GCTGGTCATCGGAAAACTCGGCGCTCTGGAAGTGATCTGTCTCTCCGGGAGAGCGCACCTGTACGAAGGCTACTCGCCCCAGCAGGTTACCTTCCCTGTGCGTGTGATGAAGAAACTCGGGGTGGACTCCATGGTCTTCACCAACGCGGCGGGCGGTATCAATCTGGCGTACGAACAGGGCGCATTGGTCCTCATCAGCGATCACATCAATCTGCAGGGTGTAAATCCCCTGGCTGGTCCCAATGACGATTCCCTCGGTCCCCGGTTTCCCGATATGTCGGAAGCCTACAACAGCCACTATCGCTATGTCGCGAAGCTTGTGGCGGCGGAGTTGCACATCCCCCTCGCCGAGGGTGTCTATGCCGGCTTGCTGGGGCCCTCCTATGAGACACCCGCGGAGATCCGCTATCTGCGAGCGATCGGCGCCGATCTGGTGGGCATGTCCACCGTCCCCGAAGTGATCGTCGCCAATCACATGGGAATGAAAGTGCTGGCCATCAGTTGCGTGACGAATATGGCAGCGGGCATTCTGCCCCAAAAAATCCATCACGAAGAGGTGCTCGAAACCGGAGCGCGTGTCCGTGACACGCTGGTCCGGCTGCTGCGCGAGGTGCTGCCCCGGCTGGAGACCACATCGTGAGCGATCTACTCGATGCGGCCTGGAAAGCCAGGGAGAACGCCTGTTGTCAATACTCAGGCTTCGCCGTTGGCGCCGCTGTCCGGACCGCCGCCGGGCGCATCTTCGCCGGTTGCAACATTGAAAATGCCAGCTATGGATTGACCGTCTGCGCCGAGCGTGTCGCCATTTGGAAGGCTCTCAGCGAAGGGGAACGTGAGTTCCGTGAAATTGCCATCGTCACCGCCGCCGATTCCGTAACGCCTCCTTGCGGTGCCTGCCGTCAGATCATCTGGGAATATTGCGGAGATATTCCCGTGACCGCTTCCAATGACAAGGGGCAGCAGAAGTCGTGGCGGATGCACGAACTACTGCCCGACGCCTTCGACGGCGCCCGTCTCCGAAAATGACAGGGCCCTTCACCGCGGCGCTGTGGCTCCTGCTCTACCAGCCGGATCCTGCCGCGTTGATCCCTCTTTATCAAAAAGCCCTCGCTGAGCGGGAGAAGGAACTCGGACCCAGTCACCCCAAACTAGCGCGATTGTCGAGCGATTTCGGGCTCTTCTATCGAAAGCAGGGCAACCTCGACCAGGCACGTCCACTCTTGCGCCGCGCCCTCGATATCGACGAGCGCCACTATGGCGCCACCAACCGCATCACTGCCGAAGATATGGAAAATCTCGCTTCCGTCGTTACCCCAGAGGAAGCGATCGCTTTGCGCCTGCGCGCCGCCCAGTGTGACGATGCCGGCGTTGCCGCGCGCAATCTCGCCTCGGTTGGCGCTTGGGAGGAGGCGCGTGGGAACAGGCAACGTGCTCTAGCCTTCTACCAGCAGGCATTGTCGAAAGAAAAGGCAGCATCGGGAGAATCGCATCCTCGCTATGCCGTCCGGATGAATGATCTGGCGCTGCTGCTTCTGCCCGCGGATGCAGAACCCATCCTGCGGCAAGCCCTCGCGATTCAGGAATCGGCCCTTGGCGCCGAGCATCCTGAAGTCGCTGTCACTCTCAACAATCTGGCCAATGTGCTGCTCGCCAATAATCACCCCGAAGAGGCAGAGCGTTCCGCGCGCCGTGCGCTGGCGGTGCTCGAAAAGGCGCTTGGTGCATCGCATCCGCGTGTCGCTACCGCCGCCAGCAACCTGGCCGACATTCTGCAAGCACGCGGCGATCTTGCCGGAGCGCGCTTGCTCTACCAGCGCGCGTTGCGCATTGACGAAATCGCCTATGGGCAAAACCATCCCGAAGTCGCCGTGGATCTTGAAAACTTAGCCGCACTGCTTGACCGGATGGGCCGCAAGGCCGAGGCCGCCAGGCATCGGGCGCGCGCGGCGAATATCAAGGCCGCGCGATAGGCTTCAGCGGTTTTCCTGCACCGTATATTCCGATCCAGTGGTTCGCGAAACCCAGATTCTCCTGCGGCCGGACTACTGGCATGTGACAGGAGACGCACGATCCGCCGGATTTCGCCGTTGCGGCAAGATGACGTGGCCGCGCATGGCAGGAGGCGCAGATCTTTCCATAAAAACCCGCATCGCGCGACATCGCCTGGTGCGGAGTATGGCAGGTAAAACACGTCAATCTATCTTTGCTCTTGCGGAAGCAGGCACTTTCCGCAAGGTATAGCGGCTGATGACGCGTATTCCAGGGATTGCTCCAATCCGTATCATCGCCGCTCGCCGCTGGCTTCCGATGACAGTCGCCGCAAAGCTGATTTACTTCGCCCGCGGACAGCCGTTTCGGATTCCGAATCGCCTCCTGCTTTGACGCATGCGCCAACCCAGGCCCGTGGCAGGTTTCGCACTGCACCCCTGCCTCAGACGGTTGCACGCGGTACCCGCCGGCAAGAACAAGCGGCCCCGTCGAATGGCACTGAAAGCAACGCAGGATGGAGATATTCGGATCGAACGTTCGATAAATCTCTCCCCGTTCATGCCGGTGGCCAGGAGTCAAAGCCAGGCTGTTCGTCGCGGCATACCAGCTCAGTCCCAATTCCACGTAATGTTCATCGTCACGCTGCGTCACAAACGTAACTGCCTGCTCGCCGGCGCCGAAAGCCCAATCCGCCTTCACGCCGGAAAAGTGGCTGAAAAGAGAATGAGCGGAAGGAACCGCGAGTGATCTCGCGTGTCCCGTCCGCTCATGTCCAACAGATTCCTTCGCGTGACAGCCTTTGCACGTTTCCCTGCCTGCATACTGGCCCCATACCGCGAAGGCCAGTTGCAGGAAAAGAACTGTGCGAGCTACCAAATCATTCGCCCGCTGAACTGGATCTGACGGCCGAAGATTCCTCCGCGCTGGCTGACGATACGGCCGAAGGTGGCCGCCGTCACCGAGGTGCTCGGGTTCGCGCCGGTGAACGCGTTCAGCAAATTGTAGGCTTCGGCGCGAAGTTCGAACTTCAGCCGCTCGCCCACAACCGGGAACTCCTTGGCCAGCGTCGCGTCCACATTCACGTAACGGGGACCCTTGATGCTGTCATACTGGAGCGGATTGCTGCGCCGCGTGAAGGCGGGCTGCACACGGAACTTCGTTGTGTCGAACCAGCGGTTGCTGGTCGGCTCGGAAACTCCGGGGTCGCCATCCACAAGCGCACTGCCGAAGCGCAGGTACTCGCCGCTGTTGTAGGTAAACAGCGTACTCGTCGACCAGCCGCCCAGGATTCCCTGCACGACCGGATGCGCATTGTTCATGTATGCGCGGCCCTTGCCGAACGGCAGTTCGTAGATCGCCGCACCGGTGAAGCGGTGACGTGCCTGCGGAGCCGGTTGCCAGGTGAAGTTCTGGAGGTAGTTGTCCAACTCATCGTAGAACTCATCGTTCCGCGAATTGTTGTAGTTGTACCCCATTACCAGGTTGAACCCGCTCACGAAGGGTCGCTGCACCTGCAATTGCAGTGAGCGGTAACGGTTCCGCGTTCCGCCACGCAGCGTCTCCACCAGCGAAGTGTACTGCGGGTAAGGCCGCAGCAATTCGCGTAGCGCTACGGTCCGCTGTGTACGCAACTGCCCCGGCATCTTCGTGGCCGGCAGCAGGTTGAAGAACGGATTCGCCACCGGGGTCGTAATCTGATTCCCGTTCGCATAGCCAATCCGCGGATCGACTTGGTTCATGTCGTAGCCGTACGGGTGGCTCCGGCCGATATTCATGAAATACGTAATATCGGCGAGGAGTTTCCCAGGCAGTTGCCGTTGCAGGGTCACGTTGATGCGGTCGTTCACGCCGGGATTGAAGTCCTGCTGATACCAGGTCGTGGGCCCACCCAGCCCGGTGTATCTCCCCAGGGACTTGCCAGACACCGGCACCAATCCTCCAGGGAAGGGATTGGAGATCCGCTGCTGCGGTACACCCTGCAACGGCGCAATCGAACTGGTCAGCGCGTCAAACCCAGGGTAGGGAACGCTGCCCAGGATGTTCAATCCGTCGGTGAGTGTTGCCGGCACAATGTAGCGTGCAAAGCCCAACCGTAACGCCGTCATGTTGTTCACGCGCCATGCCAGTCCAACGCGAGGCAGGAACAGGTTCTTCGGCGCGTTCCAGGAGTTGCGATTGTTGCTGTCTGTGAACACCCACTCCCCGTTGAATACCGGCGCCGCTTGCCGCAATGCATTGACTTGAGCGGGAAGGCTCGGCGCATTGGCACCCTGGAATTCGGGAATCGGGCTGGTAAGGTTCAGGAAACGCGAAATGCGATCTTCCGGATCCCGCATCGCCGTGAAGTATTCGTAACGCATGCCGAGGTTCAACGTCACCCGCGACGACAGCTTGAAATCGTCGTGGAAGAAGAACCCGGTGTAGCGGTTGCGCGGGCGCTGGATCGGAATCGACTGAATCGAGGAATTCCCCTCCAGCACGCCCAGTAGGAAGCTCGCCCATCCGTCGCCGCTCAATGCGGTGTTCGGATTGAGATAAGTGTTCGAGGTCAATGCAGGGCTAAACACAAAACTCATCGGGCGCGGCCGCGAGGCTTCCACATTCTCAATGCGATACTCGCCGCCGATCTTCATGTAGTGGCGCCCGGCGTTCTTCGACATCTTTCCTTCGATGTTGTAGGAGTTCGGCTCCTGATACCAATAGCCTGTCTTTCCAAGGGTTGTGGACGACGCCGCGTTCACCGTGATGCCCGGATAATAAATGTCCGGCAGGTCGTTGAGATACGAGGTGTACCAGGGGTTGCCCGGCCAGAACCGGTCAAGATCCTTTGGCTGTAACGTCGCCTCGGGCACACCAAAGGAGTCCACAATCGAGTTATACGCACCACGGAAATTGAGTACCGTGCTGGAATCAAGCGTGTAGACCGCGTCTCCGGAGAAGCTCAGCGAGTGCCGCTTGGAGCCGTCCACCGGTTGCGCCACGGATCCACCCGTATAGTCATCCCACTTCGTAAACGTCTTGAATTGGTTATAGCGGCCGAACACTTTCAGCTTGTCGCTGATGTTGTAGTCGACGCGGTCCATGATGTTCCAGTAACGGAAACGGTTCGCGTAGCCGATCTGGAAGTTGTTCACACCCGTCGATCCGCTGCCCGGCCCGTTCGGCTTCCACAAATCGCCGAGAATCTTGGTCGAAGTCGGGTCGAAGCGGCTCGTCGGAATCATGTTGCCGGCGAATGGCGTACGAGTCACCGTGCTCCCACTGGTCTGCGTGGTGGAGGGGTCGTAGATTGTCCGCAGGTTGCCCTGTGTATTCAGGCTGCGCGAGAAATCACCAGCCCGTTCCAGGTCCGTCGGCAAGGTGTTCTGCACCGAACGTGGTTCAATCGTTCTCCATCCTTCGTAAGCGACATAATTGAACAGCCGGTTCTTCTTAATGGGATTCCCGCCCGTGATGCCCCACACGTTCTGCCGTGTCAGGTTGCGGCCCCGCGTGATGCGGTCGGCCAGGGCGTTCAATTTGGGGTTGCGGCCCAGATAATAGGCCGTTCCATGGAACTCATTCGTCCCCGACTTCATCTGCATGCTGATCACGCCGCCGGCGGAATGACCGAATTCGGCGTCCACGGCGTTCTGCTGCAGGTTCACTTCCTGCACGGCGTCCATCGGCGGCGTATAGCTGGACTTTTTGCCGTCATCGAGGGTGCGCCATCAAGAATGATGTCGTTCTTTGTATTCGTGTTGCCGCCGACGTCAAATTGATTCGCGGCCCAGTGGTGGTATGGGCTCTGCTCGTTTGAGGAACGCACGACCACCGCCGGATTCAACGCCACCAGAAGAAACGGGTTGCGATTGATGACCGGCAGCGAATTCGCCATTTTTGTGTCCAGCGTCAACGCCATCGTTGTCGTGTTGAACTGAACGGCGACTGGTGAGGATTCCACCGTCACGGTCTCCCGTGTGGCGCCTACTTCCAGCGTCGCGTTAACGGTAACGTCGCCACGCGCCTGAACCAGAACGTTGCGTTGTTGGAATTGCTTGAATCCGGACATCTCCACGGTGAGGGTGTAGTTGCCCGGCAATACGAAATCGAAAAGGTAAACGCCACCCTGATTCGTTTGTTGGGTGGCCTGCACGCCGGTGTTGTCGTTCTTCAAATTGACTGTAGCGCCGGCGATAACTGCCTGTGTGCTGTCGGTGATCAAACCCTGTACGCGTGCGCGAGTGTCCTGCGCAAAAACGGACAAATTTGTCAGAATAGCTCCGAGCAGAACAAATCTGGCGAAATGCTGGAACATGGAAAGTCGCCCCTTGCGAACATAATTCGGCCCCTTAGTCGAAGCCGAGTGTCTGCCATGTTAACACCCAGGTCAGATCATTGCAATGTTAATGACTATGTTTTAATCTTCGATGACGAGCCACAAACTTACCGGTGGCTTGCTGCATAGTGGGCCTTCAGCAGATCTTCACCCCACTCGTTGCCGGTCAGATCCCGCCATACCGAGTGGACGTGGTTGGCCCCATTCTGCGTGTTGTCGTACTCCACCAGAAACGTCGGTGCCTGCACCCGATAGTAATGCGGCGCCCCTTTGGCTTCACCGCCGGCCCAGGCAAAGTTCAGATTCGCGCCGGCTTTCTTGATCTGATCCAGCCGGTGCTGTGCCACCTGCTCCGGCAAATTGCTGGCGTATTCTTCCAGCAGCGCCTGCAGCATCTGTTTCTGTTTGGCGTTCATTTTGGTTGCAGAGAGACCGCTCGGCTGCCCGTCCAGTGCCGCTTTGCGGGAGGCCGCCGTCAGAATGTCGCTGTAGGCTTTTTCCGCCACAATCGCCGTCTTCTTCTGATCCGCGCTGAGGGCCTGCACCAGTTCACGACCCAGATCCTCTTCGCGCCCCAGTACCCGCAATCCTTTGCGAGGCCCTTCCTTCACGTCAGCCGGATTCGTTCCCATGAACATTGGTGTACTGGCCACCTTGCCGTTGACGATCGTGAAGTGCAGGCTCAGATGATGCCCCTCCACGCGGTATGCCCACGCACCCGTCTCCGAGGGTT
>CALFYN010001139.1 GCA_937952345.1 uncultured Acidobacteriota bacterium | reverse complement strand
GGGGGCTTTGCGGCCTTCTATAAAGAGCAGATGCAGGCACACATGTCCCAGCAGGCGGACATGGAGCAGTTTCTGCAATTGTTGCAGACGCCGACGGGGTTGGCCGTGGTGTTGTTTCTGACCCTCGGAATGCTGTTCATCCTGTTCACTGTTTTCCCAACGCTTGGGGGCGTGCTGGGAGCGAAAGTATTGGAAAGGGATCGCGCTTGATTCTCACGCTAACGGTGAACCCAGCCATCGACCGCAATATCACCGTCGATCAGTTGGTTTTCGAGGACAGAGCCTACATTCTGGATACGCGAGAGTCGGCGGGCGGACGCGGAATCAACAACTCCTGCGTCATTCATTCCTTCGGTGGAAAGACGCTGGCCATCGCCACGGCGGGTGGGGAAACCGGAGCGCGGCTGAAGCAATTGCTCGGCTGCTGCGGGTTCGCAGTGGACACTGTCGAGGTGCAGGCTGCCACGCGCACCAACCTCAACATCTCCGACCGGCAGGGACTGACGATCAAACTCAATGAGAAGGGGGCAGCGGTCGATGCGGGGGAACTGCGGTTGATTGAGCAGGCGGTGGGCCGCAGGTTGCCGGAAGCGCGGTGGTTTATGCTTTGCGGCAGCATGCCGCCGGGCATGCCTTCCGATTTCTACGCACGGCTGATCGAGACGGCGAAGGCGCTGGGTGTAAAGACTCTGCTCGATACCGATGGCGAGGCGCTCGAGGCGGGGTTGGAAGCCGGCCCCACCGCCGTCGCGCCCAATCAGCAGGAGGCGGAGCGGCTGCTCAACAAGGCGCTTCTGACTCGGGCGCAGTTCCAGGATGCCGCCGAACGGATCCGACTGATGGGAGCACAGATGGTGTTGTTGTCGCTGGGAAGCCGTGGCTGCGTGGGCGCCCGCGAGGGGGTGATTGTGGAGGCCGTGCCGCCGCGGGTTGAGGTGGTGTGCCCCATCGGCGCGGGCGATGCCTTGGCTGCGAGTTGGGTTTGGGCGATGCGCCGCAACGACGATTTTTCCGACGCGCTGCGTTGGGGCGTCGCGGCGGGCACGGCCTCGGCGACGCTGCCCGGAGTCTCGTTCGCCAGCTTTGAGCAAACGCGAGCAATCTACGAGCAGGTACAACTCCGCGAAACCACCCGGTAATCGAGTTTGTGTAATCTTGCCTTCAGAGCGTCCGATAAGCCCATTTAGGGGTGATGCAGATGCAATTTACAGTCCGAGCCAAAATGCTGATTGCCTGCGGGTTATTCTTCAGCGTTGTGGTGCTGTTGGGGGGATTGAACTGGGTTACGGTACAATCTCTCGGCGGTTCGCTCGAACGAGCAGTAAAGGGGACGGCCGGCAAAGCCAGCCGCGCCGCGGCGATGCAGGCGCTGTTTCAGGAAATGCGAGCCGAGGCGCGAGGCACCCAAATCTCGGTGATCATCGGCTACTACAGTTCGCGGCTCTCCGCAAAGGAGGCTGGGGCCAACAGTTGTATCGGCTGCCACACGATTGATGCCATCTCCGTCGAACGAGCTCGTGTGACGGCGCTCTCCGAGCGCGTTCATGAGAATGTGCAAGCACTGCGGAATGTTGCATTGAGCGCGCAGGAGCGTGCCGAGGCCGAGGGCATTGATGAATCCATGAAAGCCTGGGTATCTGCCTATGACAAATACCTCGGCTTGACCGCGGCAAACCGTTTTGACGAGGCACACACGGTGGCCACTGAGAGCGCGCTACCGGCCATGCAGAAGGCGGGCCAACACGCCGCTCAACTCGCTGACAGCCAGCAGAAGGCGCTGGAAGCCGCCGCGGCGGCATCGCAATCCGAGATCCGGCGCACTCAGTGGTTGACTGGCGTTTTCGTGTTGGTCAGCCTCGCCATTGTTTTTGGCATGGGGATTCTGCTGAACCGCCTTTCGAGCCAAATCAAGGACTCGGTGGAAGAGATCGGAACCGGAATCGATGCTTTTCGCCAGGTTTCGCGGCAAATCTCCAGTTCCAGCCAGTCGCTGGCGAACAATGCGAACAGCCAGGCCAGTTCGCTCACGGAGAGTGCTGCGGCGGCCGAAGAGGCGCGACGTTCCTCGGCGGCGGGGCTCGATCGTTTGCACTCCACCACCGAAGCCGGCCAAAAGGTCAGTCTCCGCGTGCACGAAACAGCGGAAAGGCTGCAGGCCATGCTGGGAGCAATGGAGGAGATGTCCGCGCGTGCCGGCAAAGTCGTTTCCATTCTCAAGACGATCGATGAAATCGCCTTCCAGACCAATGTGCTCGCTTTGAACGCCGCCGTCGAAGCGGCCCGTGCCGGACAGGCGGGGCTCGGCTTCGCGGTCGTTGCCGAGGAAGTGCGAAACCTGGCCCAACGTTGTGCCCAAGCCTCCAAGGAAACGGGAGAGTTGGTGACTGCTTCCGCCGCAGCCACCAAAGACGGCACCTCCCGGCTCGACAGCCTTGCTGCCGGTGTGAGCGGTCTTGAAACCGAACTGGCGCGTATGCTCGCACTCGTCGAGCAGGTGCGGCGCGGCGGCGAGGAGGAGTCGCGCGCCATCGCTGAAATGGCAACAGCCATGGAACAGATGAATCGAGACACCCAGCAGACGGCCGCGGCCGCCGAGCAAAGCGCCGCGGCGGCAGAAGAGCTGAACTCGCAGTCCAACGTATTGAGCGATACCGCAGAGCGCATTCGCGTCTTGTTTGTGAGTTGAACACCACGCCACCCCGATCCGCCGCACTTTCAGAGATAATGGAAACTGAACCTGTACAGCTTCACGTCAACACTATCTATGCGGTTTCCCCGGCGTATTCTCCTGCCCCTCATTGCGATGGGGCTCCTGTTGCCCGCTGCGTTCGCGCAGCGCACTTCCTCTGTCAATTGGTCGAGCTACGTCACCGGAGACAAATCCGGCGCCGTCCAAGCCATGGCCGTGGACCGCGATGGCTCCATCTGGGTCGCCGGCTCCACCACCGCTCAGTTTGAATCGCCGGGGCCCAACGATCCGTTTCAGCGCAGTTCCAAAGGCGGCAGTGACGTGTTCGTGGCCAAGTACCGCCGCGAAAGCGACGGCGTGATCAACCTCCAGTTCTGGAGCTGGCTTGGCGGAACCGGCAATGAGGAAGTCCGCGGCATGACGGTGGATGCTCTCGGGCGTGTTTATATCACCGGCATCACGACGTCTATCGACTATCCCCAGGCGGGCTTCTATCAGCAGTTGCAACACGCCGGCGAGCAGGATGCCTTTGTCGCCGTGTTCGACCCCAGTTTTTCGGGCACCGACTCTCTGGTGCATTCCTCCCTCTACGGCGGCGCGAATAATGAGAACGTTACTGGGATCGCTGTCGACTCCGAATACAACATTTATGTGGTCGGCTACACGACGTCCGCCGAACTGCCTGGGGTGTCTTCTGGCGCACAGCCGATCAGCCGCGGGGGATGGGATTCGTTTCTGTACAAACTGGATCCATCCAACTCCTCGCCGCTGCGCTATGCCACATACTACGGAGGCAAGTCGACGGACATCGCCACCGGAGTGGCAGTGGATGCGCGAGGTGTGGTGTGGTTTACCGGCTATACCTCATCGGACGATTTTCCCGCCGCCGGCAGCGCCTACCGGGACTTTCTAGCGTCGTTCTTCGACGGATTTCTGGTGGCGATTGACACGCGCATTAGCGGACTGAACGGAATCCAGTACGGCACCTACCTCGGCGGTAATGGCGCTGACTATCCGCGCGCGATCGCCTTGGATTCCACAGGAAGGCTCTGGCTTACGGGTTACACGTTTTCTTCCGACCTGCCGGTTACCGAAACCGCGGTCCAGAAAACCTACTCAGCCAACGCGGATATTTTCCTGATGTCCTTGGACACCACCCTGTCCGGGGCCGCCCAGATTACATACGCCACCTACCTGGGTGACGGCGACACGGAGATTCCGAACGGGCTCTTCCTCCTGCCCAACGGGCGGGTCGCCATAGCGGGCTATACGGCATCCAACAACTTCCCGCTGGCCGGTGGTGCGCTGCAAGTTGCGCGAGGCGGCACATCGATCGACGGCTTTGTTTCCATCATCGATCCCACGGGCACGCTGGAATACTCCACCTACCTCGGAGGCGCGTCCACCGATATCGCAACGGGGGTCTCCGTGGATAGCGACCAAGGAATATACGTCACAGGGTACACGAACTCGCGCGATTTTCCGCGCGAAGAGAATGGTCCGCAACTTCCTGGGGGTATCGTCAGCAGTGGCTTTGTGATGCGCATCGCGCGCTAGGCGCGTCGCCTCATGCTCCGGCGGGGCGCACGACCTCCGCGGCATCCTGCCACAAACGGTCAAGGTCATAATACGTGCGCGCGTGCTGCGAAAACACGTTTACGACGTAATCGCCGTAGTCGAGCAGAACCCACTCGGCGTTTTTGTACCCCTCTACGCTCTTGGGGCGTTCGCCGTTGTTTTTCAGTTGCAGTTCCACCTCATCGGCGATGGCCTGCACCTGACGCGGGTTGGAGGCCGTGCAGAGCACCAGGTAATCCGTGAAACTGGTCAACCCCTGCAGATCAAGAATGCGGACGTTTTCCGCCTTCTTCGATTCGGCGGCCAGCGCGGCAATCTGCCATGCGGAAATCTCCGCGGGCGCGGCGACGACTCTCTGCTTCCGGGGGCGAGCTGTTTTCTTGGCGGCGGCCCCACCGGCCCCCGCGCGTTTCGTTGTAGCTGTTTTTCGAGGCAATCTGACTGAGAATGAACTCCTGCCTTTAGCGTACAATGAAACTATGCGCGCGTTGTTGCCCCTGGCGCTAGTTGTGTCCCTGCTGGCGCCCGGAACGTCAGCTCTTCCTCCTTCCATTGACTCCATCGAGGTGTCGAAAGCGAAGGCGGAATTGGAACGCGTCGAAAAGTTGGTCGCCGGCGGCGGTTTGCCTCGCAACCGGCTAGAG
The DNA here is from genome assembly GCA_937952345.1 of uncultured Acidobacteriota bacterium. Taxonomy (GTDB): domain Bacteria; phylum Acidobacteriota; class Terriglobia; order Bryobacterales; family Bryobacteraceae; genus CADEFT01. The sequence goes on along the minus strand of CALFYN010001139.1, from coordinate 5,521 downwards.
GAGGCTCGCCTCGCCCTGCAGGAAGCCGAACAGCAGGCGTTCCTGCGCGGCACGCTGTATGGAACTCTGAAGCTGGACGAACTCACCAGTCCCTTGACCCAGCAGATGCTGACCAGCGCGAAGCACCTGGTCGCCCGCCAGGAACAGCGAATCGAGGCCCACCGTAAGCTCATCGCAGCCGGTGTCGTTTCGCGGCTTTCCCTGCAGCCGATGCTGGATGAACTGGAATTGCGCCGCGAAACCGTGGAACGAGCGGAAGTGCAGGCGAGGCTTTGGAACGACTTGGCCGAGATGGCTCGCGCCGAACAGCAACGGCAGATCGAAGCCGAGCAGGCCGCCGCATTGCAAGGCGAAGAGGAAGCATTCAGTGGCTTGGCGGCGTCGCGTATGCGCCTGCTCGAAAAGGAGTTTGAATCGGCGTTCTCGCGCCTGCTGCCAGTGAGTGCCCGCGGCGATACAGCCTTCCACCGGACCATGGGATTGAACCACTCCGGACGCGTGGATGTCGCCGTCAACCCGGATTCGGCGGAGGGCCAATGGCTGCGACGCTACCTCGATCGCGCCGGCATCCCTTATCTCGCGTTCCGAACCGCTGTCAAAGGCGCGGCAACTGCTCCGCATATTCACATCGGACCTCCATCCACGCGCCTGCGTTCCGCCGACTGATTTTCCACCATGCCCGAAGCAAAGCTCTCCATCCTGCTTTCCGAACAGCAGATTCAGGACCGTATCCGCGAAATCGCCGCCCAGATCGACAAGGATTATGCCGGCCGGGGACCGCTCTACATGGTCTGCGTTTTGAAGGGCGCCATCCTGTTCTATTCCGATCTGGCGCGCGCCATCAAGCATCCCGTGCGCATGGACTTCATTGGCACCTCCAGCTATGGCAAGGGCAAGACCACTTCCGGCGAGGTGCGGCTGACCAAGGATCTCGACACCACAGTGGAAGATTTTGACGTACTGATCGTGGAAGACATTCTCGATAGCGGCGTCACGTTGACGTATCTTATCCACGTGCTGCAGCAGCGCCGGCCGCGATCCATTCGCATCGCCACGCTGCTTGACAAGCCCGAGCGCCGCCTCAGGCCCGTCCATGTGGATTATGTGGGCTTCCAGATACCGGACGAGTTCGTGGTCGGCTACGGCCTCGACTTCGCCGAGGACTACCGCCAGTTGCGCGACGTGTGCGTGCTGTCGGAATAGCTAACCGCGCGGGAGTTATCTTGCTGCACAAACTGCTGGGTAAAGCAGCCTCTCTATTGTCGAAACCGGCGGAAGACCAGTTCCATTTCTACTCCCAGGTGGTAGCGGCCATCCGCAAACGGCGCCTGGAAGGGAACCTGCCCGAGAGGCCAACCTCGCTGGTCGATTCGATCGCCGCCGCCTCACTGGCCATTGAACGCGTTCTGCATCTGGAGCCCTTTGATGTGCAATTGCTGGGCGCCATCGCGATGGCGGAAGGCAAAATCGCGGAGATGCAGACCGGCGAGGGCAAAACACTGACGGCGGTGATGACGGCTTCCTACTTTGCAGCCAACGGGCATGCTGTCCACATTCTCACGGCGAACGACTACCTCGCCCGCCGCGATGCCGAATGGATGGGCCCCGTGTTTCGCGCACTTGGATACAGCACGGGATTCATTCAGCAGGGCATGCCGCCCGATGAGCGGCGCCAGGCCTACGATTGCGACATCGTCTACGCCACGCCCAATGAAGCCGGGTTTGACCTGTTGCGCGACGGACTCGCCCTCCGCGCCGAAGACCTCGTGCATCGCGAGTTCGATGTCGCACTGATCGACGAAGCAGACTCCATCCTCATCGACGAAGCACGCATTCCGCTGGTGATTGCCGGGGGTGAAGCGCCACCGAAGGATCTCGTGGAGAATCTGGCGCGCATTGCCCGGTCGCTGCATCCGTTCACCGATTACGTTGTTGACGCACACGGGCGAAACGTCCTGCTCACTGATCTCGGGACGGAGAAAGTAGAGCGCGCCCTCGCCGTGCCCAATCTCTACGACGACCCGGCGCTATTCACCGCCGTCAGCGACGCACTGCACGCACAGGTGCTACTGCGGCGCGATGTCGATTACATTGTGCGCGGCGGCGAGATTCAGATTGTCGACGAGTTCAAGGGGCGCATCGCCGAACTTCGCCGCTGGCCCGCGGGCCTGCAGACCGCGCTCGAAGCCAAGGAGGCACTGGCGCTCCGCACGCAAGGGCGGATTCTCGGGTCGATTACGCTGCAGAGCCTGGTCAAACTCTATCCGAAGCTTTGCGGCATGACGGGCACCGCGCTCACGCAGGCCGAAGAATTCTGGAAGGTGTACGGTCTGGAAGTGGTTTCCATTCCCACGCACCGCCCGATGATTCGCGCCGATGAGCCGGATCTCATCTTTCGCACTCGTGCCGAGCGTGATGCGGCGCTGATTCGGGAAATCTCCGCGCAGCATGCCGCGGGCCGGCCCGTGCTTGTTGGTACGGCCAGCGTCGCCGATTCGGAACGCATCAGCGCCTCGCTCACGCAAACAGGCATTCCGCACCGCGTATTGAACGCCCGCAACGATGCCGAGGAAGCAGCCATCGTGGCCCAAGCCGGCCAGCGCGGCGCAGTCACCATCTCCACCAACATGGCGGGGCGAGGCACCGACATTCGCCTCGGCGAAGGTGTTGCCGCCTTGGGCGGACTTTACGTCATCGGCACCGCGCGCCATGAAGCCCGCCGCATCGATCACCAACTTCGCGGACGCGCCGGACGTCAGGGCGATCCCGGCGAATCACGCTTTTTTCTGAGTCTCGAAGACGATCTCATGCTGCGCTTCGGGCTCGCTGCCGCGCTGCACTCCTCGCCTGATCCAGCCGCGGCGCTGTCCCATATCCAGAGTGTCATCGAAGGCGAAAATCTCGAGATGCGCAAGACGCTGCTCAAGTACGATCAGTTGATCGAAAACCAGCGCCGCATAGTCCAGGGTCTGCGCCTGGATGTGCTGCTCGGCGATCGGGAGTGCCCCGACCCGCGCACCGCACTCCTGCGCATCGACGACTTGTGGTCCAACTACATTGCCTCCATCGCCGAGATGAAATCAGGCATTCACTGGGTTTCCTTTGGCGGCAAGAACCCGCTCGACACCTTTCTTCACGATGCCGCGGATCTGTTCGCGGAACTGCTTCCGCCCATGGAGGAAGCCATCACCGATCCGGCCGCCTGCGGTATGCCGGACAACTACGAACGCGGCGCCACCTGGACCTACGTCACCACCGATCAACCGCTCGGCGACATGAACCAGCGTCTGGCCCGTGGCATCATGAACAAGATCCGCGCCTTACTGTCCTAATCGAAGACAATCACGTCGTTCAGGGCGATCTCCGTACCTTTCGAATCGAAGATCCGCTCCCCCAACACGCGAATGCGTAGCGTATGTTTCCCCTTTGCCAGACCGAACACGTGAAACATGGAATCGTTCAACTTGCGCCGGTCTTCATCGGGGTAGCAATCGGAAACCTTCGGCGCGCGGTTGTCGAGAATGAACTCCGCCTTACCGCAAGTGGGCAGGAAAGGTCCGCTCACCACCACGCCTGTGCCTTCAAAGGTTACTGTCGCCTCGGAACCTTTCTCCCCGCTCGTACGCAGGTGCCGTTCCTCCTTGCGAATCATGTCCTTGGTCTGGGTCCAGCTTCCCTGGAACTGCCACCGTGCATCGGCCACGGTAATGCGCTCGCGAGGAGTGGCGCGCCCCTTCCAATCTTCGAAGGGCGCCGCCTTGGCGACCTGCGTCTTCACAACCAAGGTCTCAATGTCCTGCTTGCCGCCGTTGCGCACTGCAAGCTTCACCGCACGCGTCACCGTGCTGTCGACGATGCTCTCGAATGTGAAGTCGGTATAGCGAAACTTCTCCTGTGAAATCGAAGGAATGTGGCTCTTCCAATGGTCAGGAATGCGTTCATAACCCAGCATTACGCCGAGAATCCCGGCAGCGCTCGAAGGGTTACAATCCGAATCCTGACCGGCGCGCGTCGAAACCTCGATGGTCTTGTTCATCTCGCCGTCGCCATAGAGCAGCCCCAGGGCAATGTAGGCGCCGTTCAGCGCGGCATCGATATTGAAGGGCCGTAGCGCGCCTTCCGGGCACGGCTCAGCGGTGTTCCACTTCTTCTCAATTTGCCGCCACACTGATTCCCAATCCTTCGGCTCGGCCTTCGCCCACGCCAACACGTCGGAGATGAGTTTGTGATACTTGCTGCGTGGCGGCAGGCAACGCAGCCCCGCCTCGACGACGGCTCGCGGGCTCTTCTCGAAGAACGCCGCCGAGTACATGCAGGAAACGAAGACTCCGCCGTAGATCCCTTCTCCGTAATTCATCACGCGCCCGGCACGCATGGCGATGTCCGTCGCCGCACGCGGCATCCCCGGGGCCATCAAACCGATGAAATCCGATTCGATCTGAAAGTCGATATCGTCGGCATGCACGTTGTAATCGGGATGCCCGGCCAGTTTCGCGGGCACGCCGCGCTTGAGATTGCGCCGTGCCGACAGGTTGGCGTGCCACAGCGCATACTGCGCGTTGCGGAACATGTCCCCAAAGTCGTCTGTTGTCGCATCCAGCCCCTTGTCATCCAACACCTTGGCAAACGTCATGTCGACGTACAGATCGTCCTGGTTCAGCGAGTTCGTAATCTTGTCCGGAGTCCACTTGGGGAGTTGATCCTTGGGAATGATGACCTCGTTGAACCGGAACTCCGTCGGCGCGCCGTAACTCACCCCGATCATCTGGCCGGCCCATCCGCCTTTGACACGATCACGGAACTCAGCCATCGGCATGCGCACGGTGGATTGCGCGTATGCGGCGATGGCGATCAGGAATACAGGAATCAACTTCATTGCACAATTTCCTTTCGGGTCGGACAGGGAGAATTCGGCTGCGACAAATCGGGAGCCGTCCAGGCAGTCTCTTTTTGCAATCGCGCCAACCGCGCCCGCATGTCTTGAAGTGTGGCGCGATAGCCCGGATCCCCAATCACGTTGCGCATCTCGCCGGGATCCATCAGCAGATCGTACAACTCGTTCGTATTCGCCTTGTCCAGGTATTCAATGTACTTATAGCGGTCCGTACGCACCGCCACCAGCGCCGGGCACTGCCAGATCCGCTCGGCGTACTCATAAAACATATCCGTGCGCCATTGTTTCGGAGTTGCACCCGCGAAGAGCGGCCGCAAAGACCGCGCCGTGGGCGAGGGCCTGCCACCCTTCACCCCGCAAACATCCAGTACTGTCGGGAACACATCCAGGTTCAGGACAATTTGCGTGGACACCGTGCCCGCCGGAATCCGCCGCGGATAGCGCATCAGCATCGGAACCCGCAACGACTCCTCGTACGGGAAGCGCTTGTCCACCAACCGGTGTTCGCCGAGAAAAAAGCCATTATCACCCACGAAAATGACTAGCGTATCGTCCGCCAGGTTCTTCTCATCGAGCGCGTCCAGAATGCGCCCCACGGTGCGGTCGGCGCTCATCACAGTGCGATAG
>CALFYN010001138.1 GCA_937952345.1 uncultured Acidobacteriota bacterium | reverse complement strand
TGCGCACATGCCCGTCCACAACCTTCGGCCGCCCCTTGGCATGAAACGTGATGTAGTCGATCGGCGATCCTGTCTTCCCCGTCGCGTAATTCTTCCCGCTCACCACATGCTGCAGGAAATCGCGCAGGAACTCCGCCGCCTGTTCGCTTCCCGGCCCGGTGCTGGTCGGCCCGCCCACGCGAATCGCCGGCAGCGCCCGCTTGATGGCGTCCACCGTGTAGTCGTAGAGCTTGTGATACTCCTCGGGAGTCCCCTGCCAGTAGGCGATATTCGGTTCGTTCCACACTTCCCAATACCAGGTGGCCACCTCATCACGCCCATAACGATCCATCGAATGCCGCACCCACGCATACACCAATTCCGCCCATTTCCGGTAATCCTTGGGCGGATGCGCCCACCCCGTATAGATGTTCTTGTACGGCTGCGACGGATCCCAATGATGCCGGTACGGCTGCGGCTTCACTGACAGCGCTTCCGGCATGAACCCCACCTCGATCATCGGCTTCATCCCGCGCTCGACATACGTATCCACAATGCGGTCGACAATCGTCCAGTCGTACCGCGTCACACCCGCCGCATCTTCGGTGTAGGCATTCGTCGAGCCCCACTTCAGCGCCGCCACCCCATCGCCCGTATTCAGCATGTTGTGCGCCCGCACGTGCACCGGCACGGGACTCAGCGCCGCCAGTTCACTCAGCAGCTTTCTCCCGTCCTTCATGTACGTGTAATTCGGTTCATCGTAGCCGAAGAAGGAATACACCGGACGCATCGGTCCCAATCGCACACCCGCATCCACGCGCACACTCACCGCTTCCTGCGCCATCGCAGGCCAAAACGCGAAGAAGAAAAGGAGCTTCATCACACAGGGCTGTGATTCTTATGATTGCACGCTGGAAATTCGGACAGCGCCACATTCACATCGCGCCCGATATCCTGCCGCCAATGATGCGCCGAATAATGATACGCCTCAATCGTCAGCCGTTTCAGTATCGTGAAAAAGCGACCCAACTCATCCGTACGAGCCCCTTCATTCGCCGCCATGCCCGCCACAATCTGATCCTGCTGCTCGCGCGCGAGCGACGCGAAAGCCTTCGCAAACCGCTTCTTCGCATCCGCCTCCACGGCCGCCAATCCGCGCCGGAACGCCTGCTGCTGCCCCGCCTCGCCGTATTTGAGCACAAGGTCGATATACCGCACCGTCCCCGCCTGTTCCGCCCCAGGCAGAATGATTTCGCCCAGCCGCACGGCAACCTGCGCCTCGGCCGGCGTGAAAAACTTCGGCAAAAACGGAGCATTCGGCTGAAACGCCGCCATCCCCAATATCGGAAACAGTTCGCGCCGCTCCATCGTTACAGCGCTCCTTTCTTGGCCTGTGCCGCCAGGTAATCGCTCATCCGCCAGCTCAGCGCCGCAATCGTCAGCACCGGATTCTTCTCCGGATACCACGGAAACACCGATCCATCGGCGATAAACAGATTCTTCACGTCGTGGCTCTGGCTGTGCTCGTTCACCACCGAAGTCTTCGCATCCTTGCCCATCCGCGCCGTCCCCACCCAGTGGTTGTAATCAATCACCATGTTCTGCGGAGTTATCGCCGCCGGCTTCGATACCACCTTTCCGCCCCCGGCCTCGATAATCATCGAGCATTTCTCCACCACATCCTTCGCCATGTTCAAATCGTTCTGCTCATAGTGCAAATGCACGCGCGGCAGCGGCAACCCGTACTTGTCCTTCCGCGTGGCGTCCAGATCCACCATCTTCTTCGGAGTCTGCAGCAGCGTCCCCTGCATATTCATCCCCGCATGCAGCAGGTTCTGTTCAATCAGTTCCTGCTTCATCTTCGCCCCGTATCCCGGCACGTGCCGGATCATGAAATTATTCGGCGTATACCCCGATCCGCACTGCACCTGGTACGTCCCATCGAAATCCGGATGCGCCTTATCCCAATACATGCCGGTGAGCAGGCTGTGATAGTACCCGGTGCCTTCATCGGCTTTCGCCTTCCGCCCTTTCAGATCGTTGAACAGCCCGATCACGGTCAGCCCGAAATGGCTCGTCAGATTGCGCCCCACCTGCCCGCTCGAATTCGCCAGCCCATTGGGGAATCGGCGTGATTTGTTGAGCAGCAGATGCCGCGCCGTCTCGATCGTGCTGCACGCCATCACCAGTGCACCGCAATCGATCCGCTCCGTTGACCCGTCGCTCTTGCGGTACTCAATGCCCGCCACCTTCGATTCATCCGCGTTCAGCAGAATGCGCGTCATCATCGCATCGGTGAGCAGCGTCAAGCGTCCGGTCTTCTCCGCCAGCGGAATCGCCGTATTCGCCGCCGTATACTTCGCATCCACGCAGCAATTGCCGCACTTCCCGCAGAAATGGCACAGCGGCCGGCCCGTAAAATGCGGCGCTGTGGTCATCGCCTTACGCTGCGCGATGAACTCCATCTTCATTCCCTTCGCCTTCAGCCGGTTCACACCGCGTTTCAGCATCATCTCGCCGCACTTCAGCGGCACACCCTTGGTGAACTCGCCATCGGGAATATTCCACAACCCGTCCTTGAACCCATAGGAGCCCATCAGCCGTTCCGTCCTGCTGTAGTACGGAGCCACCTGTTCATAGGGAATCGGCCAGCGTTTGAAATCACCAGGTCCGAACCGCAGCGTATGCCCCGCCCAGCACAGTGACCGGCCGCCGACGAATTTCAGCAACCCGTGATTCGGATTATCGCCGACCGGAGTAAAATGATCCCGTTCCCGGTAATCCCCGAACAAGCTCTCGATGGGATTGCGCAGCCCCTTCTTCAGCCGCTCCTCCAGCACGGTGTACGGATCGCCGTGCTTGCCGTAATCGACACCGGCCTTCAGCCTCCGCCCCGCTTCCACCAGAGCAACCTTCAACCCGGC
>CALFYN010001137.1 GCA_937952345.1 uncultured Acidobacteriota bacterium | reverse complement strand
CGCAATTCCTCAAAGACCACGGGCGCGAAGGTGCCGCGCCGAAAGGCGTCTTCGATGCTGTAGAGGACGCGCCAACTGGTGGCCGCGAGCGCGGCTTCCTGGCGCACGGCGGCATCGGAGGAATGGCACTGATTGCGCACTTCGTCGAAGGCGCGCCAATCGTCGAGGCGCAGGCGCGTGATGCCGGCCAGCGTGCGAATGAGAGCGACCGGCGAGCGTTCTTCGAGGGCCTTGGCGCGCGGCAGGCCATCGAGGTTCGCCGAAGGGGCGCAATCGTAACGATCGAGATCGGCGGGCGTCCAGGGGAGTTGGCGGAGGAGATCCTCCTCTACCGTTTCGGCCCAGTGCCTGGAAAAGAGATGATGCTGGAGGAAGGCGGCATCATCGGCATGGCGCGCGACGATGGCTGCCTGGCGCTGGTAGATGCGGTCGAAGTTTTCCACCTGCTCCGGATCCATTTCGCGGAGCATTTTGGGGAGCGTGAAACGGTCGACGCCGGCGTCCTTGAGCATGCGCGCGGGGCCGTAGAGGGTGCGATCGAGAATGGCCGCGCCGCAGGAACGGCAATAGCCGCCCGAAGGAACCCAGGCGCAACACCAGAAGCAGCGCGATTCGCGCCGGGCCACTTTTCCGCAGGCGGTACAGGCGTCGCCGGATTTCCAATCGAGGGGTTGCGGTACGCCGCAATGCTCGCAAGCCAGCCGCATCGGCTAACCCCGCGAGCGGCGCACGCGGCCCCACAAATCGTCTTTGGCTGCCGCGTCCATGGTGCGCAAGCGGGCGGGGATTTCGTCCTTGGCGAGGCCTTCGCGGCGCAACAGCACGGCGAGATCGAATTCGCCGGTGGGGACGAATTCGGCGCCACAACCGCGGCAGAATTTTCCGGGGCCGGCCGCCGAACACCAGAAGCAGCTCAGGATGGGCTCAGCTTGTTTGCCGCAGCTAAAACATAAATCGCCGCTTTTGTAGTCCTTGGGTTGCTTGGCCTTGCAGTGGATGCAGTAGACGACATCGGCCGAATCGACCAGCACGGGGCCGGCGGCGGTGGGGCCTTGCTGCGGGGCGGCGGCCATTCCGGTGGCCCATTGCATGACGGCGGCGGCCACGTCGGGGCCCAATTCGGGGACCAGTTGGAGCAGCGTGGATACGTCGTCGACGGTCTGGAAATCGGTGCGGCCGCGCACGCCCGCCTTGACCAGCAATTCCAGTTCGGCGTCGCCGACGCCCTTTGCCTTGAGGATGTTCGTTTCGAGCGCGGAGAAAGTATCGGCCATAGGTGTACCTATCCTAACAGGCGCAATCGGGGCGGCGATTCCCGCACATGGTAGATTACATATTTCATGCGAACCGCCGTATTTCTTCTTCTTGCCTCGATCCCGGGCTGGAGCCAGAGCCAGCAAGCCTCGCGCCATGTGACCGTATATGAAAAGGAGGGCCGCTTTGCGGGCTGGCCCGCCAATCACGGCATCTGGAGCTGGGGCGATGAGATTCTGGTCGGCTTCGACGCGGCGCCGTTCGTGTACCGCGAATCGGGCCACGCCATCAGCCGCGAGCATGCGGTGGATCAGATGCTGGCGCGCTCGCGGGACGGCGGCGAGACATGGACGCTGGAGCAGCCCGCCGAACTGGCCACGCCCTCGTGGGAGAGGTATCAGGCCTACCCGGCCGGCCCCGGCCCGGCGTTGCGCGAGGCCCCGGCGGAGCGAATCGACTTTACCCATAAAGACTTCGCATTTACGGCGAGACTGACCGCAAATCCGGGCACATCGCGGTTTTATTATTCGTATGACCGCGGGAAGAAATGGGCCGGACCGTTCCGGCTGCCGGATTTCGGCTACAAGGGCACGGCCGCGCGCACCGATTACATTGTCAACGGCAAGCATGATCTGATGCTGTTCACGACGCTCGGCAAGGCCAACGGGCGGGAAGGGCGCGTGGCCTGCACACGCACGCGCGACGGCGGGAAGACGTGGACGCTGGAGGGATTGATCGGGCCGGAGCCGGAAGTGGCCAACGATTACGCCATCATGCCGGGGTCGTTGCGTTTCGGCCCGGCGCACCTGTACAGCACCATCCGGCGGCGCGGGTTTATTGAGGCGTACCGCTCGCAGGATGACGGGAAGAGCTGGAAGCATGAGGGGGTGATTGCTCCGGAAATCGGGTCGGGGAATCCGCCGAATCTGCTGCGGCTCAGCGATGGGCGGATCGCGCTGATTTACGGGTACCGCAAGCCGCCCTATGGCATCCGGGCGCGGCTCAGTTCGGATCAGGGCAAATCATGGAGCGATGAATTTGTTTTACGCGCCGATGGGGGGAACGGCGATCTCGGCTACGTGCGCTCCGTGCAGCGCACGGATGGGGCGGTGGTTTCAACCTATTACTACAACACGGATCCGAAGAAGGAGCGGTTCATCGGGGCTACGATCTGGGTGCCGTGAAGTGTGGAGAGGATGGGGGCCGCCGATCAACGCCGATCAACGCGGATGCAAGTGCGCCGCATGAGCCGTCGTGCTATGCATGACTCATGTCACGCTCCAATGCTCGCCGTAGTTTTCTTGCCGGAACCCTCGGACTCGGCGCCGCTTCGGCCGCCGCGCAGCAGGCCCCATCCGGCCGCATGAACCCCGCCGGCCTCGGGAATTTGTTCCTTGCCCGGGCCGGCAAGCGCCGCCGCTCCTCGAGTTGGAACCGCACCGGCAAGAATGCCGACCGCGTCCCCGTCGATGCCGGCAAGAGCGCCGTGATCGCCGACATCAAGGGCGCCGGCTGCATCCGCCACATCTGGATCACCATCGCCGATAACGAACCGGACTACCTGCGCCGCTGCGTGCTGCGCGCCTGGTGGGACGGGGAATCGGCGCCGAGCGTGGAAGCGCCGGTGGGCGATTTCTTCGGCGTGGGCCACGCGCGCGTCTCCAATTACTGGAGCCTGCCGCTGAACATGGTCACCGGAGGCAACGCCGCCACGCAGGCGCGTGCCGCCATGAACTGCTTTTTCCCGATGCCGTTCGGCCGTTCGGCGCGGCTGGAACTGGAGAATCAGGGGCAGCAACCGGTGGGCTCGCTGTATTACTACGTCGATTACGAAGAATACGCCACGGTTCCCCCGGACGCGCTGCGCTTCCACGCCCAATGGCGGCGCGAAAACCCCGCCTCGAACCCCGCGCTCGATCTCTCCGACCGCAATAACAACTTCGCCCGCACCAACGAAGTGGTCAATCTCACCGGCGAAGGCAACTACGTGCTGTGCGAGGCCCAAGGCCGCGGCCACTATGTCGGCTGCAACCTGTCCATCGACCACACCAACCCCATCGCCAACTTCGGCTGGTTCGGCGAAGGCGACGATATGATCTACATCGACGGCGAAACCACGCCCACGCTGATCGGCACCGGTACCGAGGATTATTTCTGCGCCGCCTGGGGCTATCCTGGCGGCTTCAACTCCATGCCCTACCACGGCATCTCCTACGCCGGCGGACCCACGGAAGGTCCGGGTGCGTATTCGGGCAAGTGGACGATGTACCGTTACCACATCGAGGATCCGGTGATGTTCGAGAAATCGATCAAAGTGACCATCGAGCACGGGCACGGCAATGTGCACGCCTCCGATTTCGCGTCCACGGCCTATTGGTATCAGACTGAGCCGCATGCGGCTTTCCCTGCCCTGCCGGCAGTGGAGCGGCGGCTGCCGATGGCGGATCGGGAGAGCGTTCGGCAGTATTGGAAAACATTTTAAGTGGGCGGGCCTACTCTTTTTGTTCGTAATGCCGATAGTAGATTATGCGTTTCTCGATGTTTTACGCCGTAGTGGGTCTGCTCGGCGCGGCACTGCTCCCGACTGCGGACGGCGCGGTGATCCAGATCGCGGCTCCGGGCGGTTTTGCCAGCGCGACGCTGGTGGAGACCTTCGAAGACGGGAACCCGAACAGTCCGGGGATTACGTTTGATAATACGGCTGGTATTTTTCAGGCGGACCTGGTTACGGGTAACGTGACGCCCTCGGGCAATCTAGGCGTGGGGGAGACGGCGGACAGCGAACCGCTGCGCATCGCCTTCAGCGATGACCGCTATGAAATTGGGGCGTGGTTCGGCAACGACGATTTCGGCCTGGCGTTCCTGGCGATCCTGGAGATCTTCGACGCGGGCAACAACTCGCTGGGATCGGTGACGGTGGCGGCGAATCGCAACGATTTCGCGGACCAGTTCATCGGACTGCGCAGCGACACACCCTTCCGCTTCGCGGAGTTCCGCTACCAACGGCCGCAGGCTGGGGATCTGCTGGTGTATATCGACGATCTCTATCTGGATCCGGTGGAAGTGATTGTCCCGGAACCGGGGTCGATTGGGCTGGCGATGACGGGGTTGGGGGTAGCATTCGCGCTGCGTCGGCGCAGAGGCTAATGGAAAGATAGGATACTCTGTATCCGGTGGCATTCTTACATAGAGGCATGCTACTATCGTGTCTCCTTTATTGCACACCGAAGGGTATTTTGAATGAAAGCACTACGCGCTGGTATTTTGCTTGGATTGCTGGCGGCCTGCTCCGGCACGGCCGCGGAACTGTTTCTGCAGCCGGCTGGAGACGAATCGCTTGGGTTCACCATTTCCGGCTCCTTGAACTTCTTTGGGCAAGGCCCCGGCAACCGGGTGTTCGACGACTTCCAGTTAGGGGCGAACGGAGCCATTTCGTCGGTGACCTGGTGGGGGCGGTCCGACGCCGGCGGGAACGCCTTCCAGATCAGCTTCTATACAGGCGGCAGTACGCCGGGAAGTGAACTGGCGACATTCAACGTCACCCCCACGGCGACAAATGTGAGTTTTGGCGGCCCCACGCTTACCCGGTATGAAGCGTCGTTGGGCGGGACTTTCAACGCGCTGGGAGCGACTGGATACTGGATCTCGATTTTCAACAGTGCGCCAGACGCGATTTGGTCCTGGGTAAACGCGCAGGACCAGGGGAACGCGCTGTACCAAGAGGTGGGCGAGGTGGACTACACAACCATTCGCGACCGCGCCTTCGGCTTGTACTCGGATACGGAAGTCCCCGAGCCGGCGAGCTGGCTGCTGGCGGGAACGGCCCTCGTGGGAGTTGCGCTGGCACGCCGCCGGCGGAACTAAACACAACCGGCACTGGATCGATGCGGGGAATGCGGTGGTTTCCGCATTCCCTCTTTTTTTGCCTTCTGGGCGATTCCCTCCTCATTGGACTCCATGGCGCGCCGGGGAGTTCCGGTATCAGCGGACGGACGCTCGCAATCCGAGCGTACATCGACGGCCTTGCGCCGACGCACGCACCGAGATCCAGCGCGCGCATTTTCCGACCGGGGAGGCTCATTTAGGGTATCCTAGGCCGAGATGGAACTCCTCCGGCGCGTTGTCCTGGTCGCGTGCATTTGCGCGCTGGCGGCTTGCAATCGCGAGCAGCCGCAGACGGTGGCCGTGCCGGAACAGGAAGACTGGTTCCGCATCACGCTGGGGGTGACGGACCGGCAACCGTCCGATTGGTCGGGATCGTGGGACACGGCGCCAGGGCGCTCGGCGGGCCTCGATCCGATCCGCTTCGACAAAGACGACGCCATCAAGGCTGACAGTTGGAAATGCAGCACACGCTGGGGAGCGCAACCCATCCCCGCGGATTGGTTTGTCGGGGCGCTGCACGTGCTGCCTTCCGAGATGCGTGTGCCGAAACCCGCGATGGTGCCCAATGCGCTGTACGCCGGCGCACGCGGGGCACGCAGCATCCGCATCTTCACACAGCAGGGCGAGGCGCGCTTTGATCCCGCCGGTATTCCCTATGGAAAATCCGTTCCCTTGCTGAACGGCCGCATGGCCATTGAGCGAGTGCCGCAGGCTATCCCGCACACACAGGACGATGAGATGGAGTCCGATTACCCCGCCATCGCCGTGAATGAAAGCGGCGCGGGGTGGGTGGCTTGGACGGGATACAAGAGCGAATCGGAAACGCTGTTTGCCGCGCGCACGGACGCCACCGGAAAAGTGGTTGTGGCGGAGGGTGAATTTTTCCGGCCCGTGCTGACCGCCGATGCGCAGGGCCATTTCTTTCTGGCCGTCTCGGTGCACCTGGATAATACGTGGAAGATCGCCGTGTCGCGCTTCGCCGAGGGCAAATGGTCGCCGCTGGAGCCTGTCTCCGAGGGCGGCCCCGACATCCATGTGCGCGCGGCCATCGATTCCAAAGGCCAGTATTGGGTGGTGTGGCAGGGGTACCGCGAAGGCCGCTCGCGCATTCTGGCGCGTAGCTTCGCGGGCGGCAAGTGGGGCGATGTGGTCGCCGTCAGCGGCAATACCGCCAACGCCTGGTATCCGGCCATCGCCACCGATGCCAAGGGCGGCGTGCACTTTGCCTGGGACGCCTACGACGGCGGCGTGTACAACGTCTATTACCGCTCGCTCGATGGAGCGCAACAGCATGTGCGGCCGTCGGAGCGTTTCCAGGCTCATGCTTCGCTTGCCTGCGGGCGCAACGGCGATGTCTGGCTCGCCTATGATCAGGCGGGGCCGAATTGGGGCAAGGACACGGGTTTTCTGGTGCGCAAGAACGAGGGCACGCGCCTCTATGAATCGCGCGAGCTGCAGTTGATCAATCTGACCCGGAACGAGGCCGCCACGCTACCCGCGGGGCACTTCGAACAGGCGCAACTGGCCGTGGACGCCAAGGGCAATCTGTGCGCGCTGGTGCGCCGCCGCGAGGTGAAACTGCACGCCATCTACTCGCAGAGCCTGAAGCGCGACCGCATGCAGCAATACTCGATGTGGGATTACGCGGTGATTGTGGCGGGCGCGGACAAACCGATTTCGCTGCGCGGCTCGACCGGGCGCAACGATCTGCGGGCCGCTATTAGTCCCTCGCCGGCAGGCGTGGCGGTGGCCTGGGCAGGCGATGGCCGCACGTACGCGAAGCCCTATCCGTTCGTGAAGAACAACGTGTTTTCGGCGTCCATCGTCTTGCCGGCGCCGGTGTCTCCGCGGCTGAAGGCGTGGCCGGCCGAGCCCAAGCCCGCGGTGCGCGTGCATCCGGAAGAAGAGCAGCGCATCGCCGCCATCCAGAAGCACCGCGTCCCCTGGAGCGGGCGGCAACTGCGCATCGTGCGCGGCGACATGCACCGCCATACGGATCTTTCCTTCGATGGCGACATCGACGGCTCCATCTGGGATTTCTACCGCTACACCATCGACGCGGCGGGCTTTGAGTATTCGGCCCTCACCGAACACAACGCCGGCGATGATATCGAATATTTCTGGTGGATTATCCAGAAATCGAACGATCTGTTTCACTATCCGCAACGCTTCACGCCCGTGTACGCCTACGAGCGGAGCCTGGCCTATCCCAACGGGCATCGCAATTTGCTGTGGACGAAGCGCGGCGTGAAGACGCTGCCGCGTTCGAAGGGGGAAGAAGCGGGCACGGAAGGCGCGGCCCGGTTGTACGAATACCTGCGCCAGTCGGGCGGCATCGCCATGTCGCACACCTCGGGCACGCTGATGGGGACGGATTGGCGCGATAACGACCCCGATCTGGAACCGCTGGTGGAAATCTATCAGGGCGACCGCATGTCGTATGAGCACGAAGGCGCGCCGCGCGCCCCGAAGGCTGCTGACAAGCTGACGCAACCGGGCGGCTTCCGCGCCGAAGGCTATGTGTGGAACGCCTGGGCCAAGGGGTACAAGCTCGGTGTGCAGGCCTCGTCCGATCACGCCTCGACGCACATTTCGTACGCCATGCTGCTGAGCGAGGATCTGTCGCGCGAGGGGCTGCTGGCGGCCATCCGCGCACGCCACGCCTACGCGGCTACGGACAACATCCTGCTCGATGTGCGGGCCGCCGGGCGCATTCAGGGTGATATTTTCAGCCTGCGCGGCAAGCCTAAGATCGAGATCGCCGTGGAAGGCACGGCGCCCATCGAACGCGTCGAGGTGATCCGCAATAATCAGTTCGTCTTCGAGAGCAAGCCGGGCACGGCATCGGTGAAGTTGACCTACGAGGACAACACCCCTGGGGCGAAGCAGAACTATTACTACGTGCGGGTGCTGCAGCAGGACGGGCAGATCGCCTGGTCGAGCCCGATGTGGATCACCAGCGTGCCGTAGGCGATCCTTGACATTCTTCACCATCCGGCTATAATACTGTTCAGTTATTTAACTATACGGTTATGTATAAGGACGCTCAACTGGACGCCATCTTCGCCGCGCTCGCCGACCCCACGCGGCGCGCCATTCTGGCCCGCCTCAAGAAGGGCGAAGCGTCGGTGCGGGATCTGGCCACGCCGTTCGCCATGTCGCAGCCGGCCGTATCCAAGCATCTGAAGGTGCTGGAGTGCGCCGGGCTCATCCGCCGCGGCCGCGATGCGCAACGCCGTCCCAGCCGCCTGGAACCGAAGAAACTGGCCGCGGCAAGCCGCTGGCTGGAGCAATACCGGCGGTTCTGGGAGCCTTCGTTTGCGCGCCTGGATCACGTCCTGGCCGAGATGCAAGAAAGCAAGAAAGCAGGAAAATGATTCATGCGGTTCTATCCCGAAAGCTTCCGGGTCTCGACGCCGACGGACCGCGAAATCCGCATCGAGCGCGATTTTGACGCTCTCCGGGAAATGGTGTTCGATGCCTTCACCAGACCCGAAATCGTGCGCCGCTGGCTGCTCGGCCCCGATGGATGGACCATGCCGGTGTGCGAGATCGACCTGCGCGTGGGGGGCGCATACCGCTACGTGTGGCACAAGGAATCGACGGGTGTCGAGATGGGCATGGGCGGCACGTTCCTGGAGGTCGTGCCCGCGGAAAAACTGGTCGCCACGGAAGTGTTCGATGATGCGTGGTATCCGGGCGAAGCCATCGACACGACAGTTTTTGCAGAACGCGGCGGCATGACTCGAGTGTGCCTCACCGTGTTGTATGAATCCCGGGAGGCGCGCGACATCGCCGCGCGATCAGGCATGGAGAAGGGCATGGCCGCCGGCTACGACCGGCTGGAACATGTGCTCGCCGGGTAGGAGAATGCAGACGGCCATGTCATCCGCACGCGACCTGCTGCGCCAATCCACGCGCATCGCCGTGCTCACCGGCGCGGGGATCTCGGCGGAAAGCGGCATCCCCACGTTTCGGGATAACAACGGGCTGTGGCGCAATTTTCGCGCCGAGGATCTGGCCACGCCGCAAGCCTTCGCGCGCGACCCCGGGCTTGTGTGGGAATGGTACAACTGGCGCCGCTCGCTCATCGCCCGGGCCGAACCGAATGCGGGCCATCACGCGCTGGTTACGCTGGAGCAAAGCAAGCCTGGGTTCACGTTGATCACGCAGAACGTCGACGGATTGCACGCGCGCGCCGGCAGCCGTAGCCCGCTGTTACTGCATGGCGATATCTGGACGCTGCGTTGCACCCGCTGCGGGGCTTGTGTCCAGGACTTCTCCGCCCACCTGGAAACGCTGCCGCCGGTTTGCTCGTGCGGGGGGATGAAGCGCCCGGGCGTCGTGTGGTTCGGGGAATCGCTGCCGCAGGACATCTGGCGGCAGGCGGAACAAGCGGCTCGCTCGGCAGACCTGCTTCTGGTCATCGGCACTTCGGCGCTGGTGTACCCGGCTGCGGGACTGATTCACCTGGCGCAGCAATCGGGGGCCAAGGTGATTGAGGTCAACGCCGCGGAGACACCGGTTTCGGGGTCGGTGGATTATTCACTGCGGGGGCCGTCTGGGGTCATCCTGCCGGAACTCGTCAGCGTTCCGCCAACAGCATGACTCCAAGCTGCCGGCGTTAAGAATGGATTGATGATTTGGAGCCCGGCGATGCGTTGGCCGTGGTTCAAGTCTTCGGTGAGGATGATGGTTGCGCCTTGTTCTTCTGCGGAGGCGATGATCAAGCTATCCCAGAATGAGAGTTGGTTGGCTTCGCTGATCTCCGAAGCTCGAAGCACAGTGGCCGGTGTGGACGGTGCATGGACCCAGGTGGCGTAGGATCGCACAACCTCGCGTGCGGTCGCCAAAGACATTGGGGGCGTTGCTTTCCGGGTGATGTTGACGTAGAACTCCTGAAGCACCTGGGTACTGAGGACACCTGCGTTCGTGCGCCACAGATGCAGCAGCACTTCGCCAGCACGATGGTGTTTGGTTTCCAGTGCCTTATCGTAGGCGTAGATTAGGATGTTTGTGTCAACGAAGACCCTTCCGGTCATGCAACGCCTCTCGGTTGCCCATTCCTTGTCCGCCGTGCGGTTGTGCATTATCCATCAGAGCGAGGGCTACCGCCATCGCTTGCTGGTAGGCTTCGTCACGTCGCGAGGCACGGTCGAGTTCCTCGGCGAGGTATGCGCTGATGCTGAGTCCGCGCTGTGCCGCTACCCCGCGAACGCGCTTGAGTATCCGCTGGTCGAGTGAGAGCGTGATGTTTTGCTTAGGCACTGATTTCATGCTACACGTAAATTGCGTGCAGATCAATCTGGATTCACTTGACGGCTGATTGCGTGGTGGTTCGCACTGGATGACTGGGAGGACTTGAAGAAATCCCAGAAACCTGTAGGAAGGGTGGGGATGGAGCGCCCGCTGGACAGCGCCAGAAACGCAATGATCGACCAAGGGATAATCGGGCCGATGCAGCGTTCGCGTTTGATACAGCGGCCACGTTCGTTGAATTCCTCACGGCACTCGT